>JAKACD010000005.1 GCA_021821785.1 Thermoplasmata archaeon | reverse complement strand
GTCCGAATGAGCTCCGCCACCCACGGCGCAGGGTCAGGGGCCGTGCTGGGAGTCGTCTTCGTGCTCCTGGGCCAGCAGCTCGGTTACTACAGCCTGAGCGATCTCGTCACCGCGATCCTGTACCTTGTGATCGCGCTCATCATCGGAGCCGCGGTGTTCGGCGCGATCGGGGCTCTACTCGGGCGGCTCTACCTGCGGCGGCACCCGCCTCCGAGTCCCTGAGCAGGAAGCGCCCCGGTCACCGTCTCCGCCCCCGCCACGGGTTCGAGGAGTGCGCCTCGTTTTCCGCTGGTCGGTCAGTCGTTGACGGTCGCCAGACCTCACGCGCGAACCCCGAGGCCAGCCTCCGCGACGATTCGAAGGGACCGGTGTTCCTGCACTCGTTGGTGCGAATGGATCGAGGACGATTGTCGAGGGGGAGTTCACGATTCGGCCCCGGGGTGGGCATCCCCTGACGAAAAGTGGGCCCAGTCGGATTCCTACCCAGCAGGCTTCAAACCTGACGATTTTGGCCCGTTTCGGCTGCGTTTGGGACTCTGGCCTTGTGACGCGTCGATCCCTTACCCTACCCCCTCAAGGACGGCCAGTGGGCCGCTTTTGGTGGGAGGTGCGAGCCCCCTTTCACTGAGGCGCCTTACCAGCTCAGGACCGATGAGTGGCGTACCACAATTCTAATCCTGCCTGCCAGCTTCCCGCCGTCATGCCGGACGGGAATCTGAGCTCGGTTCGCGTCGAACGGGCGATCTACCTCGTAGGTGGCCTGGTGATTGGCCTTCTTGGGTTTCAAGCACTCGTCAGCGTTTTACTTTCCCTCTACGATACATTCGTGCCTGGCCCAGCGCCCGGCCCGGGCTCTCATTTCTGGGTGGACGTGGGTGTCTCGGCCTTTGTGTCGGTCGTGTTCGTTCTAGTGGGGTTGTCTCTTCTGTATTTGGCCTGGCGATCTCACACGGCGGCACGAGAGCAGATCAAGGCGGCATGAGCGACGTCCCGACCTTGACGCTCGCCATTTGACCCCCACATGATTGTGTAAATTTATCTATTCTGTGAAATTGTGGGGGTCAACCTACGCCATGCCAAATCGCGCTGGACTCAGATGGACTAGCTTACGGCACCTGTCGGAATGCGCGGGCGCAGGTGCAGGGACTGTTGCGACCGCGAGAACCGCGGTGTTGCTTCGGACGACGCTGCACGCTGGTCGAGTCAGGCTGGCTGTTTGCGAGAGGGTCCAGCCTCCTGCGAGCACTCGTCGGGTCGATCGCCCTGGACCCGTAGCTCGACGCGCTCACTTCCACCGCCCCCGGGCGGCGCTCGGCCCTAGCCCCTAACGGTTTTCTTCGGGGTCCGGCAGAGCCCGGAGAACGAGGTCTTCGTGGGTGTCCGGCAGAAACACGTGCACCTCGTTTCGGCTCGGGTCGACCGTCAGGGTGTGGGCACCCTCCGCGGTGGGAAGGGTATCCGCGAGCTGGTCGGAGTCCGTCCGATACATTTGGACCACACCGGGATCGCCGATCGCGACGTAGAGCTGGCTCAGGCGCGAGTGCATCCAAAGCACGTCCGGCGGTCCCGCCAGCTCGGCCACGACCTTGGCTTTCCGAGCGGGGAGATCCACCGTCACGAGCTTCGCGTCGTCGCACGCACAATAGAGGGTGCGCCCGTCCGGGCTCTGCTCGAGCCCATGGGGGCCCGAGGCGGGGACCTCAATGAAGTCAGCGGGACGCTCGGGGCCCTGGAGAGGCACCACCGCGATCTGCGCAGGGCGCGCGATGTTCACGAGAAACGCCTTCAGGTACGGGTTGTAGACCGCCCACCGGGTCCGGCCGGAGAGCTCGAGTTGCCGGACGAGCTCGCCCGTCCGCACGTCGAACAGCGTCGCGGTCGGAGGTCGGTGCCGCTCCGCGTTCCCTACTCCCGCGACGAGCAGCACCTTGTGGTTGGGGTCGAACGCCATTCCGTTCGGTCGGGAACCGGTGGCCACCCGGAAGAGTTCCTCCCCGAGGGGTAGACGGAAGATGCTCGCAGTGTCTTCCCCGCGGTTCGACGTGAACAAGAGGGGCTCGGAGCCCGCGGTCCACACTCCGGCCACGCCGGTCAAACCTGAAATCGAGCGTTCGTACTTTCGCGCGGCTAGGTCGATCACGTCGACCGCATCGTTCGCGGTGTGGGCGACGAAGAGTTTCGCGCTGGCCGCGTCGACGGCGGCATGGTCGAACCCGCTCTCCCCGCGGTGGACCGGCAGCGGGATGGAGGCGACCTTCTGGAGCGTCATGCGACCGCCCCGATCCCTCGTTCAGGCGGGTCCACCCGTATGCTCCAAATGACCGCCCTCTTCCACCCGCCACTTGCAGTAGGCGTAGAGGGCGTCGTACAACGGGAACTGAAGGCGCTGGTTCTCGAGGTCATCCTTCGCGATCACTCGGAATCCCGTGGCGGCCGCCTCCAATCCAGCGGCCTCCGCGGCCTTGCCGGAGCCCCCGTCGGCAACTCGAACGATCTTGGCGAGCTCGAGCAGGGCGGGGTCCTTGAGCTGGAACCGGCGGATGACCGCGTCGAAGGTCACGAACTCCTCGCCGCCTTCTTCGAAATGGAAGAGCTCGGCTCCCGGCGTGTCGAACGCCGTCGCGCCTTCCTTCTTCGCCACCTCCAGCACTCGGTCCCGAGGAACGTAGAGGAACTCTGCCTTCGGATCCACGAAACGTTGGATGAGCCACGGGCACGCGATCCGATCCACCCTTGCCTTCTCGCGAGTTACCCACTTCATGGGTGTTGCCTCTCGGAAGCGCAGGGCAAGAGTTCCATAAGACTGCGTCACCCGCCCGGGGTCGGGTCGACGGAGTTAGTGTCGTTTCGGGGACGGACAGCCCTTCTCCCCTGCCGAGGTAGAGACAGCTGCCCGGTGGATCAAGTTCGGCAGGAGTCCGCTATTTGCCGACAGCGGGCTAGGTGAAGGTCACATTCAGCACGCCGACGAACGAGGGGGGAGGGAGCATCGAAACCAGGAGCACGCCGGGGGCCCGGGTCACGTTGACGGGAAAACTGGCGAACCGCTCGAACCCCGGTGTGTTCGTTGTAACGCTCTGAACCGTGCACGGCACGCTCCCGCTCGGTCCCGGCACGCCCCAAATGATGAATGGAAATCCGCGGGGCGGATGAAGGGTCACGGTCCCGGAGCTATCGCCGTTAAGCCCGCAAGCAGTGTCCAAAGAGACCAGGTGAACGCCAGTGATGTCGACGGATGCGCCGGGGGGAGGGGTGGATGGCGGATTGGAGGCTACGGACACGAAGGCGACTGCGATCACGACCCTCACCGCCACGAGCACGATCCCACCGATCAGCGCTGCCGAGGAGGTTCGGCCCGCGGGAATCGACACCGGGGTCGGGAGAGGGCCTTGCGAGGGGACGGGAGGAGCGGTCGGGGCCCGGGGTCTCGGAAGCGCCGAGCTGCACCACTGGCACATCGTGGCTCCCGGGAGATTGGGTCCGCCACACCGCGGGCAGTCGGAAGGCATGGTCCTGAAAGGGCGCTCAGTCACTACAGCCTGGGTTGACTTGGCCCGTACAGCCTAGGATCCCGACGTCGCTTGCCGTTCCGGCCGCCCCGCTAAGGTCTCCGAGACCCCGCACCGGTGGGAAGGTGCCGGAGCCACCGGGGCCAAAGGATCCGCACGACCCGGCGTTGGCACTGTCACGGCAGGCCGCATTGTGCCATGAGCGTCACTCGGGCTAAGTATCTCCCTGAAGGTGAGGAGGACGTGTCTACCCGGGTGGGGCCCATGGAATCGGGGACCGACCCGCGCTTGCCCACCCTGCTGGGCATCACCCTCCGCCGCTCGATGGTAGTGGGGCGTATGTCGCTCGTTATTGGCGGAGGCATGGTTGTGTTCTACTCCGCCCTCTTTGGTATCGCAGGGCCGTTGTTCGTCAGCGTGGGCACGGTCATTCTCCCGGTCTTTGCGGTCTCGGGAGGGATAGGTGGGGCCCTGGTCTTCACGAATGACCGGACGAAGGGAGTCCTCGAATATCTGGTCGCCTACGGCATCTCCCCCCGGCGGATCCTGGCCAACGCGCTCATCGCCGGGATCGTTCAGGTCACCATCATTCTCGGCGTCGGCTTGGCCGCCGGACTCACCGCCTACCTGCTCAGCGGCAACGCCCTGACATCCACCCTTCCCGAGATCCTGCTCGGGTACACCTTCCCGATGAGCTACCTCTCCGTGACCTTGATGACGACGATAGGGGTCTTCTGGACCTCCCTTTCGTCACCGCGGTCCGGGCTCAACAGCCCCCTCGGGGTCCTCCCTCTCATCGGAGTCCTCCCGACCACGCTCCTCATGATCGTCGCCATCGCCCTGGGTGCCGAAGCGTCCCGGGTACTCCTCGTGGGCGAGCTGGTCGTCTTCGTCCTGCTCGCCTCCCTGCTCGCACGGACCGACCGGTTCATGCCCACGGAACGGCTCTTGTCGCCGGCGTAGCCGGGGAGGACTCGAGGCCATGCTAGGAGGGAGTTCCACGGCGCTTCCGAGCGCCCCCCGTGACGGCCCGGTCTCCGTGAGCTGTCGCGCCCTGCACTCGGGGTACGCGAAGACGCCGGTGCTGCGCGACATCTCGTTCACCATCGACGAA
The DNA here is from genome assembly GCA_021821785.1 of Thermoplasmata archaeon. Lineage (GTDB taxonomy): Archaea > Thermoplasmatota > Thermoplasmata > Lutacidiplasmatales > UBA184 > Lutacidiplasma. Next base: position 60,050 of record JAKACD010000005.1, on the reverse strand, counting down.
CCGTCCGTCTACGTCGTCCTCGGGCCGAACGGCGCCGGCAAGACCACGCTCTTCCGGACGATCGCCGGGATCCTTCGGCCCACGGCCGGTGCGGTGCTGATCGACGGCGTCCCCATCGACCAGCAGACCTCGCGGGACCGCCTCCACTATCTCTCCCACATGGACGGCATGCCGGATGGCCTGACGGTGCGGGAGTGCCTCGACTTCTACGCGAGGGTGGAGCGGGCCTCGACCGCCGACGTGGAACGGGTCCTCGACCAGCTCGAGATTCGGGAGTTCCGGGACACGTTCATCTCGAAGCTGAGCGCGGGCCAGCGCAAGCGCGCGTCGATCGCGAGGGTGTTCCTTCGCGAGCGCGAGATCTATCTTCTGGACGAGCCGACGGCGAACCTGGATCCGAAGGTGGCCCGCGAGATCCGAACGCTCATCCTCAACCTGAGCCGGAACCGGATCGTGCTCTATTCCTCGCACAACCTCTTCGAGGCTCGGGAGATCGGTCGCCACGTGATCGCGCTCAAGGGCGGCGCGCTCACCCTGTTCGAGCGGATGGAGAATGTACGGGCTGCCCACTACGTGATCGGGATCCGAACGCTCCCGCTGAGCCCGGCGCCCGAGGGGTGGGAGCGGAGCGGAGACTACTACCTGCGGGAGCTCTCGGGACCGGGGGCGGTCCCGGGGCTCATCCACGAGCTCGAGTCGCAGGGAGTCCGTCTCCGTGAGGTTCGCGAGATGGAGAACCCGCTCGAGGATCTGTTCACCTGACGAGGGCAAGGACGGCATGCGCCGCGAAGCCGGACGGACCTACCCTATCGCCGCGAGCACCGCCCCGAGGACGGGCCGACCGAGAGCCGAGGGGGGTAGGTACTATCTCCGGCTCGCACCGGAGGTGGCGGTGAGTCTTCCGGCCACCCCGTCCCCGACAGGGGAGACCGGGGCTCTACGAGTGAACCACCGTGACCGGAGAGATGGCCCACCGGTGGGGAAGGGGTAAATCGCGCGCGGGTTCTTGTCGGGCACCGGCGAGACCCTACGACGGGGAGGGCGAGCCCTGTGACGTGCCGACGAACCCAACGGGGAACGTGGACCGCATGAGTTCTGCGGGATATTGCTCGGCGTGCGGAACCCCTCGCGTCCCCGGTGCAACGTACTGTACGCACTGCGGAAGTCCGCTCTCCCTGCTTCCGGCGGGGACGCCGGGGGTTCCCGGGTCGTACGCTCCGCCCCCTCTCTTCCTCCGTCGAGCGGATGCCGGCACCATCCTCTCGGGCCTATTCCGAACCTGGTGGGACAACCTACGGAGCTACATCGGGGTGTACTTGGTCCTCAACCTGATCCTGGCGGCGATCTCCGTGGTGTTCGGTTTGCTGCTCCTGAACTACGTGGTCGCCGGCGGGTTCGGAGGATTGCCCGTGGGGGTCTCGCTACCGGCTCCGACTGCGGGAGAGGCACTGCTCTACTCGCTGGCGGTGCTGCTCGCCACGGCCGTCCTCACCGCGGCCGTGACCGGGGGAATGGCCGAGTACTCGGTTCGCCGCTTTCGCGGCGAGGCGATGCGGGTCGGGGACGCGCTCCGGCGCGGGGTCGCAAAGTTCCCGAGCATACTCGGTGCCACGCTGCTGGTCTATCTCATCGTGGGAGGATTGCTCGTCTTCCCGATCCTCCTCATCTTTCGCCTCGCACTGGGAGGACCGGCGTTCCCTTTCTTGCCGCTCTTCTTTGTCGGCCTCATGGTCGCCCTCGTTCTCGCGGTATACCTTGGCTTGGCCCTCTGCCTCTTCGCCCCGGCGATCATGATGGAGAATACCACCGCGATCGGCGGGCTCGAGCGGAGCTGGCGCCTCACGAAGGGGCATCGGCTGTCGCTGTTCGGGGCGATCCTGGTGGTCGGCATTGTGAGCTCGGCGATCGAGGAGGGAATGGCGATCCCGGGTTCGTTGGTCGGGGCCGGGTTACTGACGGTCATACTCGTCACGCTCGCGAACGCGATCACCGCCTCCTGGCTCGTGATCCTTTCCGCCGTCGCCTACGACCTCATCGCCCGCCCCGATCCGACGGTCCCCGTGGGAGGCGTTCCCGTATCGGTCGGACCGCTCCCCCACGGCGTGTTCGGGAGCCCAGCCTCCACTCCGTATGGGCCGTTCTCCCCTCCCGGGACGTGAGGGATCCGCCGCACCTCGATTGCTGGGCCGGGTTTCTATCGAGCGAGGAGCGAAGGCCCGCTGCCGAGTCTCGACCGCAACGAACGAACCGCGCGGCGCGGTGGGAACCATCCGTACGGGGCACGGCGGCGAGGATACGCGGGCGAAACGGCCTGCCATCGGAGCGGAAGACGCCGCCGGCCCGATGCCCAGAGAAGCAACCCTAGGGCGAGTCGGCTTGCGGGGGGCCCCTAGAGACAGGATCCACTGGCCGCGTTAGTTCGGCGACCGGTGAGCCCGACGCGCCAAGAGAAGCAGAACGACCGCGACCACGATGAGGGTCGCCCCCGCCAGGGCGGTCGGCAGGATGTCATACTCAAAGTAGGTCCCATCGGACGGACAGGCCGGCGTTCGGAAGATGCAGTTGAGCGTTGCTCCCATGCCGGCCGCAAAGCTGAGGATCCCCGAGCTCAGGGCCAGGATGCCGCCGAGGAGATACGCGGTGAATCGGATCGTCCGTTCCAGGTGGACGCTCGCGACCGAGACCGGCGGCTCTTGCGGAGGAGGAACCGACCCTTCCACGAGGGGGTGAGGGCCCCCTTCCGTCAAAGAGTTTTCTGACCGGCGAGGAAGGCCCCGACAGGAAGGATCGCCGAAGGGGGGGAGATCGGACGGCCGGCGGACCACACGAGCGAGCGGATTCCGTCGCGGCTCTGAGGACCTACGGCGACGAGGAGGAGAGTTCGACGGCCAGGGCCAGCCGTTCCAGCTGGGCCTCGAGGTTCTTCTGGCCGAGCGCGACCCAATGCGGCGTCTTCTCTCCTCGCCCGATCAGGTTGACCCGGGTGCCGGAGTTCTCGGGGATCAGTTCAAGCGTGGTGACCATCTCGACGCTCGCGCCTCCCTTTCCGATCTCGAGCGCCAGGTCGAACGTAAGGAGGCGTTCCTCCTCGACCTCGGACAGTCGTCCCCGCAGGTCAAAGGCGATCGGAATCCGTGCCGCTTGGAACGCCTCGGCGCTGGCCGGACCGAGGAGGGCGGGAACGTAGCGAACGTGGAGGTCGACCCCGCCGCCCGGGCGGACCTCGAGCTTGCGGACGGTGGTCCGAAGGTCCTCGGGACTCCACCATAGTTCGAGGGCTTGCTTCGTGGTGCAGGCGGTCCATACGCGAGCGGGCGCGTGGGGGATCCAACGGGAAGCTCGGAGCGCGGGTGAAACCGCCTCGTCCTCGGCCATCCCAACGACTCCCTTCGGTCGGGTTCCTATCGAGCGCGGGGATAAGCCGTTCGCCGATGGGGGGGGCGGGCGCCGCGCTCCCCAGGGGCGTTTCCCGAGCCGCCGGGCTCGGGAGCGACGAGGCAGTCGTCACGCCGACCCGGGGAACCGCACGGGGTACCGAGCGGTGGTCGGTGAGCCAAAGCTCGTAGGTCCGGCCCATCCTCGCGACCCCCGGAAGGACCACGGCCAGCGAGATCACCGCGAAGAAGCTGAACTCCCAGAGAAGGGTCGACCGATTCGGCGAAGCAGGCCAGCCCACCGCCGATGAGGATCAGAACCCCGCCCACGAGGAAGCCGCCCCCCAGAAGGAAGCTCAGGCCCCCGAGGATGAGGAAGAGCACTCCCACCCCCACGAAGGCACCGCCGTGTAGCTCCACGCTGCGAAGAGCAATACGATGCCGAGAAAGATCGTCAGCGCGGGAACCACCGCGAAAGCGCCGGGTACGGGTAGCCCGACCTGTACTACCGCATCGGATGCCGCGACCTCGAACGCCCCTTCACGGAGGATGAGCAGCGCCCCGGCGACGACCAGGCCGACGACAGGAGTAGGTGCGTAGCCGCGCATGAGCGGCTCGGGCCTTGGGTACGTACACCAATACCCGCCTAGACTTTTAGCATTGTTATCTATAGCGATGGAAGCGGCCCCACGTTTGCCACTTGAGCGGCCTTGGCAACGAGGCGAGGCCACGGGAACCCACCCCTTCCCCACGGAACCGACGACCCGCCGCGGGGTCCGCGTCCGCGGCCGAGGGGCTTAAGCGGCGCGATTCGCTGACGAGGAGCAGTTGTTACGGACCGGCCCATGTCGTACAAGGCGTACATCGAGATCGCCAAGGAGGAGGGGGCGGCGCCGGTCCCCCGGCGGCTCTACGCCATCCTCGGTCTGGTGGTGGCCGCGGCGGTCCTCGCGGCGTTCTCGGCCGTCACCCCGTGGTACGCGCAGGGCGGAACGATCTCGCAACCGAACATCAGCACCACCTACGTCGTGTACTTCACTCCGGGACCGGCCGGGTACACCTCCTCCTGCATCACCTACTACACGGGCCATTTCACGGCTTGCGGCAACGTCGGGTACCCGTACTCGACCGGCAGCGGCTCGGAGGTGCTGTCGGAGCTCTACCTCTGGCTGCTCGGTGCCACGGTCGCGCTCGCCGTCCTCTCGGTCACCGGTATCGCGGTGTTCCTCTCGGGTTTCGGGGGAAGGATGCGGGCGCGTCGAAGCCAGCGGGCGTTCGTTCTACTCGTGATCCTCGCGCTCGCGGTCGCGGCCGCGGGAGCGGTATCGTTGCCGGTCCTCCAGGGCCCGGCGCTCAACGATCTCGGACAGTGCACGGGCTACAACGCCTCGTCGACCCCGTGCAACAGTTTCTTCGGCTACGCGAGTGGGGTCGGCTGCCAGCAGGGCACGTGCGTCCAGACGAACCTGAGCTGGTACCCGGACATCGGCTGGTTCCTCGATCTCGGTGCGGTGGCCACCCTCGGGACCACCCTCCTCCTGCTCCGGTCCCAGCCGCTCGGACGCGCGTGTCCGAGCTGCGGGGTCCCCAATCGGTTTGGGGCCCGCTTCTGCGATACCTGCGGGAATCCCCTGCCGATCCAGGCTCCTCCGCCGACCCCTCCGGCCCGCTGAGCGGCGGGGGCCCGCGGTCACTCCCTCTCCTCGAAGGCCCGGCCCGTGGCCGCGGCATCCTTGATTACGGAGAGGGCCCCTTCTAGGGTCGGATGATACGGTACGGGCTTCTCGGCGGCCGCCGGCCCACGGCCCCGTGGGAGCTGTACATCACCGTCGGGGCGGCCTGCCTCCTCGCGGGGATTCTGTTCGCCGTCCTCTTCGGTTCCTGGTCCAGCCTCTTGGTGCTCGGCCTCGCGGAGGAGACGGGCTTCGGGGTCGCCGGCGTCACCCTGCTGATCGTGGGCCTCCACCGACGAAGACGGTCCCTGCGCCGATCGTAGTCGCGCGCCCGTCCGCCCATCAATCGGTGCGGTTCGAGATGATGAACTCGTTCCCGTCCGGGTCGGCGATGACGGCCCGGACGAACTTACCGATCGACGTCTCGAACTCGACCGGCTCCATCGTGATCGTTCCTCCCCGCCGCCGGATCTCGGCGCAGGCGGCCGCCGGGTCCGGGTGATGGAACACGAGCCCCGAGACCGTACCGGGCTCCCGCCCGCCTTCGCCCGGCCGCTGAACGTGCATAGTGAGGAGCGTGGAAGTACCGGGGATCGCGTAGACGGCGCGACCTTGCCGCGAGTCGACGAGGAGCTCCCGGAGCCCGAGTACCTCTCGGTAGAACGAGCTCGCGGCCGTGACGTCCCGGATGTGGAGGGTCACGGAGTGGAGACCTGCAATGACCTCGCTCATGACCCCGGGATAACCCCCGAGGTCAAAATGGTCGTCGGCCGCTTCGCGCCGAAGCGGCCGAACGGCCTGCCGAAGCGGGCTACGGTCGTGCGAGCAGCAGGTTGAGCCGGGCCGGTCCGGCGGCGTGGGCCAGGATCAGGGTCCCGCTCGATCCGCAGGTCACGGAGGTCTGGTTCTGCGAGTAGATCACCTGACCGGTGGTGGCGTTGACAGTGGCATTGAACTCCGCGCCGGTCGCCGTGGAATTGGCTACGGCCACCGGGCAGGTCGAGTAGGCCACGGTCCATTCCGCCCCGATCGTTTTGCCGAGGAACGAGATGCCCCCGATGAGACCAAACCCGGACGAGGCGTTCGGATGCTGGGCGAGGAAGCTCGCGGCATCGGGCTCTACCGCGGCCGCCGCCTGAGTGCTGTCGATGACGTTGGCCGGGACGGGCTGGAGGAGGCCGAAGAACGCCGCGCAGGAACCCGTGAGTGTGCCGAAGACGGTCGACGCCCCGTTCGTCACGGTCACGATCGCGATCGCTCCCCCGGCGTCGCGGAACAGGAACTCCCACAGCGAGGCGACGCCCGCGCTCTGGTTCCCCGTATAGGCCGAGAACGAAAGATTCCCCGATACCCCAGGAGCCGGGGTCACCGTGCAGTTGGAGCTGCTCGTGGTGGAGGTGTTCAACGGGACAGAAACGGCGGTGGGACTGGTGAGACCGACCGCGACGAAGAGGGCCCAGCTCGTACCCTGATAGTTCGAGATCGCGTTCGCCGCGGCGGGCGCCGCTTTGGAGTACGGTATGGCCCCCGCGCTCCCTCCCGAGCCACCGTTGCCCGGGAGCACGAACACCAACAGGAGCAGGATCACCACGACGGCCACCGCGATCCCGATGTAGATCGGCTTCCGGTTCGGCCGGCGAAGAGGGGGAAGCGACCCTACCTGGGCCGGCGGGGGGGGATTCGCGGACGCACTCGGAGCCGGAGTCGGCGTAGCGGACATTGCCGTAATCAGCGCTGGATGAGCCATTTAAACAGTTCGGTCGAGGGACCGAGGCCCGCGGCTCCCGATGGAGCGGGGTCTCAGCAGAAGCATGCCCGTCGAGAGGGCAGAAATCCGCGCCGACCGATGGGTTGACAACCCGGCTTCGCCTGGCGCCGAAGCGGGTCGCCATGAAGCTCGAGAAGACGGGACGCCTGGAACTGACCTATACCGAGGTCGACGAGGAGTTCCCCTACGCCGAGGGGGGACAAGTGTACGGCCTGTTGACAGGGAACTTGGAGGCCGATGGCCTCCGCGGTACCGTGCACGCCACGAACCTGGCCCGCCAGCGGCCGGACGGAGGGTTCACTCCGACCTTGCGCGGGATCCTCACCACCCACGAGGGCGAGAAGATGTTCTTCACGATGGACGGGATCTCGATCAAGGACCCGAGCGCCCACCCGGCTCGCCGGATCGTCACGTGCGGGATCACGCTCTGGTCGGCCCACGCGCGGCTCCGCCCGTGGACGGAGACCTACCTCCTCGCCGAGCTGGAGGGGCGGGCGATGGGGAAGAGCTGGGGGGTCGCCGGCCACCTCTACAAGTGCCTCTCGGAAGCGTAGGCGAAGCGGCTCTCACTTGTCGTCGAGCGGCTTGACCAGGCTCTGGCGGATCGTCCGGTAGCCCTGCTTTCGATAGAGCTCGAACGCCCCGGGGTTGTCGGACCAGACGTCGAGCCCGGTCCGCGTGGCGCCGAGCCGCCGCGCTTCCTGTTCGAGGAGATCTAGGGCGGCCGAGGCGTACCCTTTCCGACGATGCTCGGGCTCGATGGTGATCCATTCGATCCAAAACTGGACCACCCCGCCCACCTCCTCGGTGTGGTACCAGGCCTCGCCCACGCTCGTCTCGGTAGCGCTTTCCACGATCCGCACGAAGTGCTGGTGCGGGGTCGAGGCGCCCTGGGGGAGGAGTTGGGCGTAGAGCTGACGGCTCGTCTCCAGGGCGCGCTCCTCCTTCCAGACCCCCCGGGCAACGTATCGTTCGGCCCGGCGAGGTATCGCGCGGGCCAGATAGCGGGCGAAATCGTTCTCGTCCATCGGAACGAGTCGGATCATGATCCCCCGCGTAGGCGGGACGGATTAGATAGCCTCGACCGCCCCCGGGACGCCGCGCTCCCGCTTCTCGGAGGCCGGACGACGTCGTGCCGGGGGGCGAATCCGGCCGCGGAAGGGTGCTGCGTATATCTGCGCCCAGGTTCCGCGGGCGATGCCGCCGGCCTGGGTCGGCCCGCTCGTGGAGCGGTTCCGGGCATGGGCCGCCGAAGAACCCGCCGTCCGGGCGGCCCTGATCGTGGGCTCGCAGGCGCGCACGGTCGTACCCGCGGACGAGTGGTCCGACCTCGATATCGTGATCTTTCACACCGCGCCCGAGCGGCTCATTGGCTCGACCGACTGGATCCGCCAGTTCGGTTCGGTGGTCCTCACGATAGTCGAGCCGACCGCGGTCCTGGGGGGCCGGGAGCGACGGGTCCTCTACGCGGAGGGCCGGGACGTCGATTTCGCGGTCTTTCCGGCGGAGGCGACCCGGCAGATCGGGGAGAGCCCCGAGGGCCTCGCCGTCCTCGGGCGGGGGTACCGGGTCCTCGTCGACAAGGATCATCGGTTCCCGGGCGACCCCCATCCGGTCCCGCCGGTGGCGGTCGCACCCCTTCTCCGGCCGAGCGAAGCGAAGTTCCAGGCCTCGGTCGCCGACTTCTGGTATCACGTGCCGTGGGCGGCGAAGAAGCTGCGGCGCGGCGAGCTCTGGACGGCCAAGCAGGCCATCGATGGCTATCTCAAGCGACTCCTGGTCGAGATGATCGGCTGGCACGCCGCCGCGCAGAAGGGCGAGGACGTGGACACCTGGCACGCGGGTCGGTTCCTCGAGCGGTGGGCCGAACCCCCCGCGCTCGCCCGGTTCCCTTCCACTTTCTGCCGGTACGAGCTTCACGACCTCCAGAGGGGGCTCGACGAGACGGGGCGGCTCTACTCCGACCTCGCCCAGGAGGTGGCGAAGGCGAACCGCTGGCACTACCCCCTCGAGGTCGAGTCGGCCGTGCTGACGCTCACGCGATCGATCCTGGAAGCGACCCCCGCGACCCCGTGAGGGGGCCTCGGCGAGCGTTCGAGCCTCGCCCGCGGGTTCCGCTCCGGAGCGGGTCCGCGTCGGGATCCCGCTATGGTTGGACTACGGTACGGAAGCCCTCTCCCTTGCGAAGGAGGGCGGCCGCCGATTCGATCTCCTCGAGCGGAACGCGCCCGGTCACGACCGGGTCGAGACGGACGCGACCCTGCCGAACGAGCTCGACGACCCGGGGATAGTCGCCGGGGCGGCAGCCCAGCGACCCGATGACGGAGTACTCGAGGAACATCACGCGGGGGGCCGGCAGGACCGCGGGCGCACTGCTGTACCCGAGGAGGCAGAGACGCCCCCCCCGGCGCAAGGTCGAGAAGGCGGTGGCGATCGTCGTGGGGCTGCCGACCGCCTCGATCGTCGCGTCGGCCCCGTCGACCCAGAGCTTACGGACCGCCTTCCCGACGTCGTCGACGCGGGTCGGGTTGACCGTCTCCGTGGCCCCGAGGGTGCGGGCCACCTCGAGCTTGCGGTCGTTGAGGTCGACCGCGATGACCTCCGCTCCCGCCACCCGGGCGAACTGGACCGCGTTGATCCCGACCCCCCCGCATCCCACGACCACCACCCGCTCGCCCGCGCGGACCTGCGCTCGATTCACCACCGCGTGGTACGGCGTCGTGAGCGCGTCGGAGATGACGCAGCCCGTGACCGGGTCGATCTCCGAGGGGAGGCGAATGAGGTCCTTCGCGGGCACCACGACGAACTCCGCGAAGCCGCCATCGATGTGGTTCCCGACCATCCGCATCTTCGGGCAGATGTTCTCGCGCCCGGTCCGGCAGTACTCGCAGGACCCGCACGGAAGCACTGCGGGGACCAGGACCCGGTCCCCGATCGCGACCCCCTCGGCCGCGGGACCGAGGGCGTCGACCCGTCCGGAGATCTCGTGGCCCAGGACGATAGGAGGGGCCTTGGCCGTCGCGACCCCATGGTCGAGGTAGTGGAGGTCGGTGTGACAGAACCCGCAGGCGATCACGGCCACGCGGGCCTCGCCCGGGCCAGGCTCCGGCTTCGGGATCTCCGCGAGACGGAGCTTCTCGCCGAGCGCCGGAAGGACCGCGGCCCGCATCGTCGCGCTCACGGTCCCCCGGCCGGCCAGACCGGCTCGCGCTTCTCGAGAAAGGCCCGGAGTCCCTCTTCGGCGGACGGTAGGCGCATCAGCTCCTCGAGGTAGATCTTCTCGGCCCGGGCGAGACGGCTCGCGACGGAAGAACCCTCCCGTCGCATCGCGCTCTTGAGGAGAACGAGCGCCTCGCGCCGGAGCCCGCAAAGGCGGGTCGCGGTCCGATCCACCTCGGCCTCGAGCGCCTCCTCGGGCACGACCCGGGAGACGAGCCCGATCGCCGCCGCCCGCTCCGCACCCAGCGTCTCCCCGAGGAGGAGGAGCTCCGCGGCCCGCTGGGGCCCCACGGCCGACTCCATCACCGCGGCCGCGAAGGGAGGGAAGACGCCGAGACGGATCTCGGGCTGCCCGAAGGTCGCGGACGCCCCGGCGATCGCGAGGTCGCAGGCGAGCAGCATCTCGAGCCCGCCTCCGAGGCACGGACCCTCGACCCGGGCCACGATGGGGGGCGGGAGCTCCGAGAACGCGGTCAGCACATCGCGGAACGCGGCGAACATCGGATGGACCCGGTCGGCCATGTGGTCCTCGACGGAGAAGCCCGCGCTCCACCGATGGCGGGCCCCGCCGACGACCACGACGTGCGCCGAGCGGACCGGCTCGCTGCGGAGCGCCGCCGCGAGCTCCGTGAGAAGGGGGATGTCGAAGACATTGAGGGGCGGCCGGTCCCACGTCACGCTCGCGCGCGGGCCCTCTCGCGCGACGGTCACCGTTCCCGGGGCCACCTCGATCGACCTCCTCAGTCGAACAGGATCGATTCGACGAACGTCTCGAGCTGCAGGCGGGACTGCTCGTACGCGGCCGAACGCTCCTCGAACTCGAGATGCAGGTACGGGATCTTCCGCTCGTCGAGGGCCTTCCGGTACAGCACCACGTCCTCGAGCGCCGGCTCGCAGAACTTCGCCGTGAGGAAGATCACGCCCTGGGCATCGGCCGCATCCACGCGTTGTCGTATCGCCGCGGCCTTGGTGGTCGGCGCGGCCCGGACCCCGATATCGACGGGGCTCCTCACGTAGGTCGCCGCGAGGTTCTCGAGCGGATCGCCGGAGGGCTCGACACGGTCGTACCAGCGGTGGAGCTGGAGCAGCTCATCGTCGACCACGTAACAGCCGACCTGCTCGATGAGGTCGATGAGGTCGAGGGTCGGCTGCTCGCAGAACGATCCGACGAGCAGGACCCGGATCGCGTCCTTCCTCCGGTTCGGTCGCGCCCCGAGCTCCTTCCGGACGCGCCCGAGCAGCTCGAGATGGACCTCCCGGGGGAGGAGCCCGCCGAGCCGACGGATAAGGTAGGACTCGGTGAGCGTGAGCTTCCCCGGCTCCGCGCGCTGGGTCGCGGTGAGCTGGGCGATCTCGGCCCGCTGCCGGTTGAACAGCTCGATCGACTCCACGAGGCGCTCGGGCCGGTACGGCTCGCCGCCCGCCTTCTCGAGCTTCGCGATCAGGCGGCGGTACTCGGCGACGAGGAACGGCACGGAGGCCTTCGACTGGAAGTTCTGGGGAAGGTGGAGCATGTGGGTCGTCGCGTTCGGAACCGCCCGGGAGAAGATCCCCTCGAGGTTCCGGCTCACGTCGCAGATGTACGGGAACACGAACGCCCGGAACGGGGCCATGAGCCCCGTCATGGCGAGCTCGAGCGTCGACTTGCTGATCGAGCAGAGGAACGAGCCGAGCGGCGCGTCGGCGTGGCTGATCTCCACGCTCTCGCCGCCGCCGTGCAGCGAGACGGGAAGCAGGCCCATCGAGTGGATGAGCTCCTGCGGAGTGTAGACCGGGAAGCAGCCCACGGCGCCCCGCCCCGCGCGGGTCCAGGCCCGGACGGTCGGATACGTCGGGTCGAGCAGCACCTCTCGGGCGAGTCGGGTGATCGCATCGATCGAGGCCGCGCGGCGGAACTCCTCGAACGAGTCGCTCAGCTCGAGGGAAGGCGGCGAGTCGAGGGACGCGGAGGACTCCAGGGCCGGTGACGCCGCCATCGGCTACGCCACCGCCGCCGGTAACGGGGTCGGTCGGGTGCCGAGCTTCTGGAGCCGGGCGTAGCCGAGCATCGCCGCCCCGATCGCCGCGGCGTGCTGCGCTCGACGATCGGCGTTGATCGTAACGTGGGCGGTCTGCTCGAGAGCCCGCACCATCGCCTCGCTCTGCACGAGGCCGCCCACGAGCGAGACCTCAGGCTGGATCCCGACATTGCGCATCAGGATGTAGGCGCGCTGGGCCAGGGAGAGGAAGACCCCCATCAGGATGTCCGGCAACGGGACCTCCTCGGCCACGTTGTTGATGATCTCCGTCTCGGCGAGCACCGCGCAGACGCTCGAGATCGTCTTCGGGTGGGCGGCGGTGAGCGCCTTCGGCGCCATCTCGTCGAGCGGGACCTGGAGGTACTTCGCGCAGCGGTCCACGAAGCGCCCCGCCCCCGCGGCGCACTTCTCGTTCATCTTGAACCGAACGACCCGCCCGGTCTCGGTGACCGACATCGCGCGGGACGACTGGTTGCCGATGTCCACCACGTGCCGGGTGTTCGGGAAGAGGAAGACCGCGCCTCGGCCCGAGGCGGTGATGTCGCTCACCTGGAGGTGCCGGTCGGGGTACGTGTACCGCGCCCCCCCGGTCGTGCAGAGGTAGTCGACCTCGTCGGGAAGGAGGTTGATGTCCTCGACCATCCGTTCGAGGACCGTGCGCCCCGCCTCGACCGGGTTGCCACGGGTCGGGACGAGGCCGGACGTCAGGAGGGTGCGGCCGTCCTCGAGGAGGACCCCCTTCGTCGTCCCCGCGCCGAGGTCGAGCCCGCAGGTGATCATGCGCTGGTGCCCTCCGTGCGCTCGAGCCCGTAGAGGGCCGCTCCGATCGCCCCGACGTACTGGGAGAGCGGACTCACGTTCACCTTGAAGCCGAGCCGCTGCTCGAGGGTCCGCACCATCCCCTCGTTCTTCGAGACCCCGCCGGTGAAGGTGACCTCGGGCTCGACCCCGACCCGCTGCATCAGCGAGAGCGATCGGCTGACGATCCCCGCGTAGAGCCCCGCCAGGATGTCGCGCGGGTCCTTGCCGCGGGCCACGTAGGAGGTGACCTCCGACTCGGCGAACACCGTGCAGGTGTTCGTGACCTTCACCGGGCGACGCGCGCCCTGCGAGAGGGTCCCGATCTCGCTCACGTCGTAGCCGAGCGCCGCGGCGCAGACGTCGAGGAACCGCCCCGTTCCCGCCGCGCACTTGTCGTTCATCGCGAAGTCGACCACCTCGCCCTGCGCGTCGACCTTGATCGCCTTCGTGTCCTGGCCCCCGATGTCGAGCACCAGGTGGGTGGCCGGGAACAGGTAGTGGGCCCCCTTCGCGTGGCACCCGATCTCCGTCACCGCAAACTGCCCGAACTTCACCTTGAAGCGGCCGTAGCCGGTCCCGGTCACCACCGCCACCTCGCGCCGCTCGCGACCGGCTTCGGCGAGCGCCTGCTCGAGGGCCCGCTCCGCGTCCTTGACGAGCTCGACGCCGACAGGGGCGAGCGACTTTCCCACGACCTCGCCGGCCTCGAGGAGGGCGCACTTCGCCGTCGTCGAGCCGATGTCGACCCCGGCGACCAGCGTCATGCGTTCACCACCGGGAGCGGGACGGACCCGCGGCGTCGGTCGAGCGACTCGAAGAACGCGTCCATCCGGTTCTTGATCTGCGCCGGGGCGAAGTAGCGGGGGTCCTCGTGGTCCGACTCGATGTACAGGGTGGGGATCCCGTGGTCGTGGATCAGCCGGTCACGCAGGTCGCCCTGACCGGCCGTGAACGATCGGCACGACTTGATCCCGTGAATGAGCACGGCATCGGCCTCGAAGTCGCGGATGTACTCCCCGATGATCTGGCGACGTAGCGGCCAGGACTGGTTGACGTAGGCGCCGAGGGAGTACTCGGCGATGCTTTCGAGCGGCCGCGCCGGGTCGTGCAGGAAGCCCCGGTCGAACAGTCCCCCCACCTTCGGGTAGGTAGCGGCGACCGAGACCGCCCCCCACTTGCGGAAGAAGTCCCAGAAGGTCCGGTAGCTCGGGTACGGGGGCACCCCCTCGACGACGAGACGGAACTTCTCTTCCGGGACGGGGTAGTGCCCCTCCGCGATCCGCGCCCGCACCTCCTCGTTCACCGTGGCGTAGAAGTCGGCCGCGACGTCGGTCCCGCGCAGGACGTTGATCGGGAACATGTAGAACACCGCCTCGAAGTACGCCTCGATCGGCGACGGTCGATGCTTACCGGAGGCGAGGTAGTCGACCCACCCCTGTTCGGCCTTCCGGGAGCGCGCGAGGGTCTTGCGCAGCTCGGCCAGGTCGAACGAACGGCCCGTGATCTTCTCGAGGAGCGCGATGAACTCGTTCAGCTGGGTGACGAGGTACTGGATGTCCTCGGCCTGGGGCTCGGCGTCCCGCATGTACGGGACGTCCAGCATGAACAGGGGACAGCCGTACTTCTCGGCGAGCGCCTCCCACCACTTCACGTAGACATAGCAGCCCGAGAAGCTACAGACGAGCAGGTCGGGCGGCGGGATCCGGCCGAACGGGGTCTGGCCCCCGAGCTCCTGGAGCCCGAGGTCGTTCTTCACATAGCCGCAGACGTCGAGCCCGTACCCCTGGGATTCGGCATGCAGGATGTTGGGGAGCGAAACGTGCTTGATCGCGCAGTTCAGCGCGACGATCTCCGGGAAGACGACCTCGAAGCCGAACGACCGTACGATCTCGGTGAGGTTCCCGCCCACGAGCATGTACGCGACGGGCCGCTTCGGACCGCCGGCGCTCGCGAGATCCGAGTAGTACTGCTCCACCATCTCGCGCTGGCGGTCGCGCGCGGTCGTGAGGAATGCGGGCTCGGGTTTCGCTGCTGCCATCGACCCAAGACCTCCTTCCGACCCCTACCGGCCCGACGCCGTTAGCCGCCCTCGGGGGCCAACGGAGAACCGCAGCGGCCGCAGTACCGGAACTGCTCGGCGAGCCCGGTCTCGCCGCAGCTGCCGCACGATCGCGATGGACTGCCGTGGAGGTAGTCGCCGCTGCCGTCCTTGGCGATCCGCTGGCGGAGCTCAGCGACCCGGGCCGGCCGCTTGTCGACGAACGCGTGCATCCCTTCGAACGGCTCGGCGGTGGCGAAGTGGAGCGCGAGCCACTCCTGGGCATGCGGGACCGTCTGGTTCCAGACGAGCTCCTTCCAGTAATTGGTCTGGGCCTTCGTGTACCGGAGGCACTCGGGGAACATTCCGAGAAGGCGCTTCGCGAGGCCGTCGACGGCATCGTCGAGCTTCCGAAGGTCGATGCGATACCCTCGCTCCTCCTTCTGGGCCCAGCCGATCTCCTCCGCAGTCGGGGAGGCCACCCACTCTCCGTTTCGAACGACCGAGGGTGCCGTGGCGGTCACGAGCCCCCACTCCTCCGCGCGGGCGGCGGGGATCCGCTCGTTCAGGAACAGCATCTGGCGGGCCCTGCGGTCCCCGACGACGAGCGGAAGCCACTGGGTCGCCCCGCCGGCAGCGACCGAGCCGACGCCGACCCCGACTTGGCCGATGTAGATGTGGGACGCGGCCACGGACATGTCGCAGGCGAGGTGGAGTTCGTTGCCGCCCCCAACGGCCATCCCGTTGAGGCGCGCGATCACGGGCTTCCCGCACCGCAGGAGCGCTTCGACCGCCTCTCGGAAGACGGCCATGTACTTCCAGTAGTCGTGCGGTCGCTTGAGGAACCGACGGGCATACTCCTTCACGTCGCCGCCGGTGCAGAAGGCGCGGGTCCCGGCCCCGGTAAGGACGATGACCCCGACGTGGTCGTCGACCGCCGCTTCCCACGTCGCTCGGGCGAGCTCGCGGAGTGTGCGTGTGCTGTAGGCGTTGTACGCCTCCGGCCGGTTCAGCGTGATGCGGGCGATGCCCCCGGACCGCTCGAGGAGAACGTCGTGGAACGTGGCGGACTCCGGCTCGAGCGGGGTGATTGGGTCGGCCGCTGCCTCGTCCTCCGACTCTCGGACCGCGGTGGGACGGGTGCGCGCCGACAAGACTCCCTCGCGGCGCTATCAGGAAGAGCCGCGAAGTCCATTCCCCCGTACCTGTAAGGGATTCCCGTGAGCCCTCCCCGAGGCGCCGAAAGTCGGGGCGCGCCAGCGCCGGATTATTTTCTAGTCCCGGCCTGACCGGTGCGGGTGGACCCTCCCCTGACCGGGTCGTTCGGGCCCCTGGGCTCGAGACCCGGGACCGGACACGGGGATAATCACAAGAACCCCGGGCCGCTCGCGAGCCCCGTGCCGGTGCGAGTACGCGCGCGAGGACCGGTACTGACCATCACACTCGACCGTCCCGAGGCGCTCAACGCGATCGACCCCGCCTCGCACGCGCAGCTGCTCGCAGCCTGGAAGCGGCTCCGGGAGGATGACCGGCTGCGGGTGGGCCTCCTCACCGGGGCGGGCGACCGGGCCTTCTCGGCCGGGATCGACCTCAAGCACCTTTCGGAGTTCTACGCGGAATCCCAGCCGGGCGAGCGGCGGGCGCGCTGGGCCCGCGAGCCGGGCATCGGGGGCCTTACCCGCAATCTCGACACAGGTAAGCCGGTCGTCGCGGCGATCAACGGCTACTGTCTCGGTCTTGGACTCGAGCTCGCCCTCGCATGCGATGTACGCCTGGCCAGTCCGAACGCGATCTTCGGTCTCCCCGAGGTCCGGTGGGGCATCATCCCCGGTCAGGGCGGCACGCAGCGGCTGCCCCGAGCGATCGCGCCGAACCTCGCCCTCGAGATGATCCTGACCGGAGAGCCGATCCCCGCCGCGCGGGCCTACGAGATCGGGCTCATCAACCGGATCGTGCCCCTCGACCGTCTGAGGTCCGAGGCGTTCGCGGTTGCGACCCGGATCGCCACACATCCGCCCCGGGCGGTTCGCCACGCGCGGGAGTCGATCCGCCGAGGTCTCGATCTGGCGCTCGTCGATGGGCTACAGCTCGAGCAGGATCTCGCGGAGCCCCTTCGGGGGAGCGACGAGAATCGGGCCGCGGTGAGCGGCTTCGCGAAGAAGTCGAAGCGACGGAGCCGCTAGCCCCCGTTCACGACCGGCGCGATGTCGCAGCGCGGCGGCCCAGGAGTGTCAGGTCTCGCCGATCTGCTGGGCGAGCATCTTGCCCTCGGCCCGACGCAGGAGCTCGGCGGTCGTGGATCGGCTCACTCCGAGAATACGAGAGATCTCCCGGAGGTTCGAACGGCGGGGGAACGCGTAGAAGCCGAGACGATACGCGGTCTCGAGCGCGGCCGTCTGCCGGGGGGTGAGGGTCCGGGGAGGTACGAAACGCCGCATCCGAAGGATCGGCGCCGGAGGGCTGCTCGGGCCCGACTGGGCGCGCGCCACCGCGCGCAGCGAGTCGGGCGTACGGGGGACGACCAGGGTCCATCGCGCGGCCGGGCTGTTCGGCCGCGACGTCGGCGCGAACTTGCAGTTGCCGCAGATCGCCCCGACCTCGAATACGCGTCGGCAGGCGTCGGGCAACGCCATCACCGCACGCACGAAGCGGCGGGACGGAGAGGGCGACATGACCGTGAGCGACTGGATGTCGCCACGGTGGCGGAGGAATCGTTCCGCGGCGCCGAGATCGCCCGGGTTGCCCATGAGCTCGACGACCTGCAGGAGCGAGGAGCCGTCCGCGCCCGTGGACCGGCAGACGTCGATGCGGACCCGAAGGTGCCAGCGGTCGATCACCTCACGGATCCAGTGGGTGGAGGGGCCGGCGTCGACATCGATCTCCATGAGCGGAAGTTCCGGGAGTCCCGGCGAGGCTTCGGCGGGGGAGAGCTCCGTCCCCTTCCCGCGGGCCTTACCGGTCGACCGCGGAGGTCGCTTCGGCGCGGGGCGCCTCTTCGACTCCATCGGCTTTACCACTGGCTCCCGCAGAGATAACGGCTCTTCCCCCAAGCGCGCTCGATGAGAGCCCCGTGCGGACCAACCTGTCCGTCGCGCGAGGGAGAAGGCGGAAGAGGTTCAGGCGGGGCGCGGCTGGGTCGAGAGCGACCTAGTGCGCCTTCGCGGCTCGCACCGTCTTCAGCGCGGTGCCCCAGGCGACCAGCTGGTCCAGCATCGTGGTGAGCGACTGGACCTTCGACGGGTCGGGCCGGAACGTGCGGTAGTTCTCGAACTCCGTGAAGAGAGAGAACGCTACCTGGGCCCGCACGTCCGCGACCTGGACCTCGGCCATGATCAGGCGAAGATGCTCCACCGCGCGGACCCCGCCCGCGCTCCCGTAGCTAACGAAGCCGGCCGCCTTGTTGTTCCACTCCGCGTACACGAAGTCGATCGCGTTCTTGAGCGCGCCCGAAGTGCTGTGGTTGTACTCCGGAGTGACGAACACGAACGCATCGAGCGAGGCGATCTTCTTCGCCCAGGTCTTGGTGTGCTCCTGGGAATACTGGCCGGCGGAGGCGGGGATCGGCTCGTCGAGCAGGGAAAGGTGATAGTCCTTGAGGTCGACGATCTCGAACTCCGCGTCCGTGCGGGTCTTGGCGTGTTCGTAGACCCAGTGGGCCACGGCCTCGCCGAGGCGGCCGGGCCGGGTGCTACCGAGGATGATACCGACGCGGATCATTGGGTCGTCGCCCCCGGGGCATCGGGGAGTTCGTTCGTCACGCGCTTCGGTCTCGTGCCCTCGGTACGGGCGAGTGCCGCATTCGCTTTCATTTCGATATCAGGTGTCGGAAAGTTAGCATATAAGGGCTTGGAGACGCCGAGGAAACCACGTTGCCCAGCGAGGCGGCTCGCGGGCGGGATGCGACCGACCCCATCGGAAGGCCGGACCTTCCCCCGGAAATACCGTGATAAGGCCGGACGGCCCGATAGGGGTGTGAAAGCGTCGCGGGCCGGGTTCCTCGCGGCGGTCACCGGTTCTTCGCTCTGGGGACTCTCGGGCACCGCGGCTCAGGTGATCTTTGAGGGGTCGGGATTCCCGGTATGGGGACTTGTCACGATCCGGATGCTGGGCGCCTCGCTCCTCCTCTTCGTGGTCCTCCGGCCGAAGTGGCCGCGGCCGTGGACGCTCCCCTTCGCCTCCCTCGCGGTTTTCGGCCTGGCCGGTTCCCAGGCGACCTATCTGGAAGCGATCTTCTACACGGGGGTCACCACGGCGACCCTCCTCCAGTTCCTGACGCTCCCGATCGTGGCCGTGTTCGAGCTCGCGACCGGCGCGTTGCGATGGACGGCTCAGTGGGCGGCCCTGCTCTTCCTCGTAACGGTGGGTACGGTACTGTTGGTGGGGACGTTCACCGTCCACGGGATCTCCGTGGCGGTGACTCCGCTGGGTCTTGCCTTCGGTCTCCTCTCGGCGGCGAGCGGCGCCTACTACTTGCTCGGCTCGCGTCGGTTCGTCCACGCCGAGAGCGCGCCGTGGGTGACGACCTGGGGGTTCCTGCTCGGAGGGGTCGTCACGGCACCCCTGGGCGCGTGGGGCCTCAGCCGCTACTCTTGGCCCACGTCGATCGCCCACGACGGCCTCTTGGTCGGGCTCATCCTCTTCGTCGTCGTGGGAGGGACCCTGCTCGCCTACACACTGTATATCTGGGGGCTCCGGGACCTGAGGGCCACCGAGACCGCGCTCGCCGGTTCGCTGGAACCGATCGTCGCGGCGATTGCCGGATTCGTTGTCCTCGGCGTAGTGCTGACGCCCGCACAGTACTTCGGCGGCGCCCTGATCGTGGGCGCCGTGGTGTGGCTGGGCGCGACCTTTCGGGCGCCCCGGGCACGTCGCGCAGGACCCGCACGGGAATAGGAACACCGGACCGCCTCGGCCTTGGTACCACACCATCTCTCAGCGGGGTCCCCGCCGAGCGGGGGCCGGCTTCGCGTAAGTAGAAAAGGTCGACTCCCATGCCCGTTTGACGGTGCGCATGGTGGATCGGGTGTACAAGGGCGGGGTCCCCGAACTGAGGAAATCGATCGAACGGTTGCGCGGGGAGTTCTCCAAGCTCCGCACTCCCACCGACTGGGTACGCCTGCGAGTCGATCCGCTACGCAAGCACGCCCGAGAGCTGGAACGATTGCTCACTTCCCCGAAGTTCTCGGGCGAGTTCTCCCGCCTGAAGAAGGGGGTCGCGCTGTTCCACTCCGACCTTGTGTATCTGAGGACGAACGTTCGGGAGCTCCAGCGGATCCTTGAGAACGAGAAGAAACGGAAGACGAGTTGACGGCGCGACGAACGTGCCGCGTCGCGCGGGTCCAGCGGGGCGGCCGGGCGCGGGTCCAGCGGGGTGGGTATTTCGAGAGTCGCCATTTGTCTCTGAGACCCCGACGGTAGGCTTCCGTGGCCGGCACAACTCGGGGGTGGCCGGAGAGGTTCACGAAGGTCTGCCGCCGGCCCGGCGGGATCTGGTCGAGCGCTTCCCAGAACGTCCTCGACCAGCGCGCGCAGGCGTGGCGACGGCCGAAGCGTCGAGTGTATTCGGACGTGAGCGCGTCGAAGTGGCGGAGGACCCAGCGAAAGTTGCCCTGGCACGTCCCGGTCCACTTTACCGCGGGATGGGCCGTATGGGTTGGGCGGTAGGGGGCGACGAGGCCACGCTGGTGCATGGCCGTCGAGAGCAGCTGGGCTGACTCGACCGCCATCTTGAGGACCCGGCGGTCGTCGAGCGCCCGCGCCGAGCGCTCCGGGGAGGAGGAGCTGGCGAAGATGTTCATGCCCTCAACCCGGCCCGGACCGCAGATAAGGGAATCCCGTTGCCTTCGGACCTTCGGTACCAACGAGAGAACGGGCATCGACCCGCCGGGGACGGAGGCCCCCTCTCCTTCGGGGCTACCCGCAGGTGGGCATGCCCACGACCGGGTCGGAGGGGATCAGTGCTTGAGTACCAAGATGCGACAGTTCGGGCAACGGAATCCGTCGAGTCAGATCATCCCGCCGGGCGGCTTGGTGGAGATCTTCTCGCCGTCCAGCGGGAGGAGAGAGCGATGCGCATACCACTGGGCTCCGCCCAGGAAGGACATGGAGCCGAGGCTACCGGCCGCCATCGGCGGGCCACATTCGGGGCAATTCGGGTCCATCTTCGATGCTCGCCTCTCTAACCCGAGACAGCCATTCCCAGCGGGCCTAAGACCTGTCCGATGCGGCGGCGAGCCCGGCGCGATGACCGTACCTCGCGAGGGCGTGGGGCTACGGCGCCCGGTCGAGGCGCGGGGATTCGATCCAGGGGGTGTTGAGGCACGAAGACCACACGGAGCAAGAGGCGCCTCGAGGGCCGCCCGAGGAACGGCCGGACCGGACGTGTTTCATGACCTCCCCGGTCGCGTATAATCGAGGGGAAGAATCCCGTCGGCACGATGACGCGTTTCGTCTTGATCCCAGGGGCGTGGCTAGGAGCGTGGGCGTGGAAGGACGTGGCCCGCCACCTCGAAAGAGCGGGTCATGAGGCGTACCCCGTCACGCTCACCGGCATGGGAGAACGGGTCCATCTGGCCGGCCCGGACGTCGGCATGGAAACCGCGTTCCACGATGTCCTGAATCTCATGCGGTACGGCGAACTCGAGGAAGAGGTAGTGCTGGTCGGGCACAGCTTCGCCG
The DNA here is from genome assembly GCA_021821785.1 of Thermoplasmata archaeon. Taxonomy (GTDB): domain Archaea; phylum Thermoplasmatota; class Thermoplasmata; order Lutacidiplasmatales; family UBA184; genus Lutacidiplasma. The sequence goes on along the minus strand of JAKACD010000005.1, from coordinate 38,481 downwards.
GCAAGGTCGCTGCCGCCGTCGCCGACCGTGCCCACCCGAAGGTGCGGAAGGTGATCTACGTGGATTCGTTCCGGCCGGAGCGGGTGCGAGAACCGCAGGCCGGATTTGACCCGACCAAGGAGTTCGGACCGGTCCCGGAGGGCGCTCTGGGCGTCCCGCTCACCGAGACGATCATCGACACGATCGGGAAGGATCTGCAAGGACCCCGCCGCCGCCGGATGCTGGCTCTCGCGACGCCCTGGCCGATTCGGATGGCCAAGGACCCGATCACGCTGTCGAGCCAGTACGACGCGGTCAAGGAAGCGTACGTGTTCTGCTCGCTGAGCGGAGACCCGGTGGACGAGATCGTTGCCGGCAAATGGGGGGCGCTGGTAGGCCCGCACACAATCCTTGAGACCGGCCATTGGCCGATGCTAACGAAGCCGGAGCCGCTGGCGAACGATCTGATCCAACTCGCCCGTTGATCGTCGGCCCCCCTAGTGGCAGCTCGAGCTGGTTCAGCTCGGGGCGGGCTCGAGAGCCTACGAACTCCTACGGAACGACGGTCAGGCTTCCGTACATGGTTCCCGGCATGCCTCCGTCGCATAGCACGACGCACCCCCAGGCGAAGGCGCCGGGGAAGTCGAACACCATCGTGAACGAGACCTGCACCGGCCCATTCTCCGCGGCCAGGATCGGGACGTTGGCCTGGTAGTACGAATCCGAGATCGTGAACGTGTGCGCGATCTGGTCGATCGGCAGCGCGGTGAGAGTGGTGGCCACGCCGCCCTCCGTCACTACCATCGCCCCGTTCGTCGTTCCACGGACCTGGGCGTCCGATGGAGTTGGTACCGTAGCGACAGAAGGGTCGTCGTTCGTGATCGTAAAGACCACGGCCACGTGGGCGGGAACCTCCAGTTCTGTCGGGGCATAGGAGAACCCCCCGACAGAGGGGGCGAAGGAGATGGTGAGGTTGCGGTACACGGTGGGAGTCGCGGGGGGGAGTGAGCTCGCCGCGGCGCCGGTCGCGCCCAGCGGCGACGGCGGCCAGCCCAAGGTGAGCGACGAGGTGACCACCACCACGAGAACGAGTGCTGCCACTAGGGCCGCCCCGGTCCATCCCCTTGGGCCCATCGCTCGCACCTCCGTTCCCCTACGTACGCGGACGGCCCGCGCTCGGGCGAGCTATTGGTGCGCGGGTCGGGGGTGCACGATCAAGCCGTACTGGCCCGTAAGGAACCAGGACAGGCCCACGAGCACGATCCCGACGACGGCGAGGTAGCCTCCGAAGTACGCCCCCTCTTGGATGTAGATCCCGACCCCGGTGAACACGAGCGCCGCGCCCGCGAGCGAGGTCCAGCCGACGCGAACAAGCTGGGCGAACCCGAACAGCCGTTCCGCGCCCACGATCACGAGCACGGCCAGCATGGTCAGGAAGAAGCCGATGAACAACCGGATCCAGGCTTGCTCCGGGGTCCCGACACTGGTCGCGCTCGTCGCCGACGGTTCGGTGATGGTCGTCACCACGGTGAACATGACGAACATCAGGAGCGGGAAGATCCGCAAGGGCAGCCCCGCCGGCAGCTTCCAACCCCGAACCCGCTCGTTCCCGATGGCGATGGTGAACAGTACGAGTATGCCTCCCAGGATCAGGAAGAGGAAGTTGATGAGGTCGTTCAGCGCGAGGAAGCTCGGGACCCACGGCATCGAGGCCACGAACGGGGGAAGGTCACCGGGGAACGTCTCGAACCCCGACATGAGCGCCATCCCGGACTGGAGCACGAGATCGAGACCCATCATCACGAACCCGACTCGCGCGACGTTCTTCACCCACCCTTGAAGGCGGTAGTAGCCGAATCGAATGGCGACCAGCGAGACCACCCCTACCGGGACGGCGGACATCATGAGGTAGGCGTGGGCTCCGATGAGGTCGAACGCGAAGTCGTCGATCGTCTCGCCGAGCTGTTGGGTGGCGTACCATCCGATGATCGACGGATTGTTCCCGAACCCAAGGATGATGCCCGCGAGGTGCCCGATGACCGCCGCGAACAGCATGGTGAGGCCGACAAGGCCCACGGTGAGGAAGGGCAACGTTTGGCTCATCGGCTTGCCCTCGCGCCAGACCCCGACCATCCCCCAGAGCAGGAGGATCACCACTTCGTCCAGAGCAAGGAAGCCGGTCACCTGGATCCACAGCCCCGCTCCCGCGTTCCAGGGGGCCGAGGTGTTGAAGATCGCGCCGATGGGGGAAAGGATACCGGCGATCAGCACGCCGATGAGCACTCCCTTGCGGACGTGCGGTGAGGAGATTTCGAGAAGATCGCAGGCCAGCAGGGCGGCCAGACCCACGAGGCAGGTGTTCAGGCCGTGCAGGTACATCACGACCCAGTAGTAGCTCGAGTAGGCCGCCCCTATCTCCCACGTCGGGTTGCCGGGCCCGCCCACGAACGGGTTGTTGACGAACACGCTGCCCGCGAAGAACATCGTTACCCAGAAGATGAGGAACAGGGCGACCCGACGCGGCGTGAGCCAAGCCAAACGCTCGGAAATGTCGTCATCCAAGAATGGCGCAGACCGCGAATCCGTCCCCTCAGCGTTGCCCGACATCACCAAACCTCTGAATACATTGCGCCCTGGTGTAGCCTGCCGGTGGCCGACCCTGCGGTCTTGCCGAGGGGCGGTCGAGCCCGGGAGAGGCGCCTTCGTGCCTCACTCCCGATCGGGACGGTTGGTCCGAGGGACCGGTTGAGACAGTCCAGTCTGTCCGGTCTCTCCTCGCACAACCGCCAACAGGCCATCGGGTTCGAGACTGTGGGACGCAAGTTATTCGTTGTGCCTTGTCAGACTAGTCTGTCTGTTCAGAATGCACGAAATGAGCTCGCTATCGATAGGAAACGGACATTTCGACAGTACTGTCAGTACGGTACTGTCGCCAGTCACTTAGGTAGCCCTCGCCAATGAGGATCGCCGGTAGCGCGGCGGGAACGGTAGGTGAATCGCATTACACCATCCATACTTACCATGCCTGCTCTTGGGGCACGGAAGACGGTGGGAGAAACGCCGGCGGAGTAGGCTCAAAGGAAGGGAGATGCCCGAGCAGGTTACGGAGGACGTGGACCGCACGGACGAGCTCCGCTTCCTGCGTCGGGTCCAACGGAGCGGGCACTCTTCGCTCTCGGTGACATTGCCCCAGTCCTGGATCGCCTCCGCGAGCATCCACCCGGGGGACGTCCTCGAGTTCAAGGAACTCGTGGGAGGGCGGCTCGAGCTCTCGGTAGCGGACGTGGGGCGGCCCCCCGGGACGAGGCAGAAGACGCTCCGCATCGACATTCGCGCCCTGGCCCCGAATCTGCTCGCGCGGCTCCTGGTGGGTGCCTTCGTCACCGGCTACGACCGCGTCTTGCTCCTGGCCCGCGAGGCGTTCACCGACACCCAGCGCACCGAGGTCAGCGACACGGTGAAACGAGTTCTCGGCATGACGCTGGTCGAGGAGTCCGCCAATCAGATCGAGGTCCAGATCTCCGTCGACCCGGGGAAGCACGAGTTCCCCCGCCTGGTCCAGCGGATCGCCCGGCTGCTCGAGCAGGAGGTCACGATGTATCGCCATGCCCTCGAGCGGCGGGATCCATCCGTCCTCGACCGGCTCCCCCTCGTCGAGGACGAGATCGATCGGTTCTACCTTCTGATGGTACGCCAGCTGCTGCTCGCCTCGGACGACTTCCGGGTCGCCACGGACATCGGCGTCACGAGCCATCGGTTCCAGATCGGGAGTCGCGTCGTCGCAAAGATGCTGGAGGTGATCGGGGACCTCCTCTCCGACGTGGGTCGCGAGCTCGAGACGGCGCTCCTCAACGAAAAGGACCTTCCACCGAGGGCCGGGGACGATCTCAGCCACATGCTGGACGATTTCGATTCCTTCCAGAAGCGGACCATGGAGGCCTACATCGGCCCATCGGTCTGGAACGCCAACGCGACACTCAACGACATCAATCGATGGCTTTCCCAGCAATACGGCCCGGGCGACCATCCGGACAGCCGGGTCCAGCCCCGGGAGGAGACCACCACGGTCCGGAGACGCCGCGTCTCCTGGGATCTCGTGATGGCGGTCGAGATGCTCGTGCTGGTCAACGAGATCACCATCAACCGGCAGCTCGAACCCGAAACTATACTTCGGATTGGACCGGGCAGCTCCATCGTAGTCCCACCGGAGTCGGTCGAGTCCGCGTCTCCAGGAGTCCAGCCGGGTCGAGTCAACGGGGGGATCGCGCGAGCCGACATCCCCGCGCTTCGCCCGCTCTCCGGCTCGCGCTGAGCCGGTACGCCGAGCCGACGCCGAGCCAGTTACCGCCTCGAGAGCGGTCGGGTGGACCGATCGCAGTCGAGGGCAGTCACCGTTTCGTAGAACCCACCACGTTGGCGTGCGTGCTTTGCGAAGGCGACGCGTCCCTTCCCGCGGTAGGTCTGACCATCAAGCATCCTTGGCCGGCCATCGGCCGGGCGGGTGCACCGTCCGGCACCGGGGTGAGGTCACTGACCGGCGCCAAGCGCTAAGGCCGCCGCGCGGTCTGAGGGGCCGTGCCCTCCGCGATCGAGGTCAGGGACCTGTCGAAGCAGTTCCCGGGGGATCGGATCTACCCGTGGCGGCCGCCTCGCCCCGCGACGGTGGCGCTCGACCGAGTCTCCTTCGAGGTCGCCCCCGGTGAGGTCTTTGCCCTCATCGGGCCGAACGGTGCCGGGAAGACGACACTGCTCAAGATCCTCTCGACGCTCTTGCTCCCGAGCTCGGGCAGCGCCCACATCCGGGGCCACGATGTGGTGTCGGACGAAGCGTGGACCCGCGCGCAGATCGCGCTGGTCACCAACACCGAGCGGAGCTTCTACTACCGCTTGAGCGGCTGGCAGAATCTGCGATTCTTCGCGAGCCTGTACAACATCGCCCCGCAGGTACTCGAGTCGCGGGTGGCTCCCGTGGCCGAAAGCCTCGGACTGACCGATGAGATCCTGCGCCGGGATTACCGGACCTATTCGACCGGGATGCAGCGCAAGCTGCAGTTCACCCGGGCCTTCGTCCTCCAGACGCCGCTCCTCTTCCTGGATGAGCCGACGTCGAGCCTCGACCCGGTCTCGGCCGAGGAGATCCGACATGCCATCTCCGCGGAATGCCGCGGACGAGGTCAGACCGTCCTGCTCAGCGCGAACAACCTGTTGGATGTCGAGCGGTTGGCCGACCGCGTCGCGATCATCCACCGGGGTCGGCTCGAGATGATCGGAGCCCCCACGGGCGCGGCGGTGGAGCGCACCGTCCGCGTATTCGTTCGAGGAACCGGTGACGTCGCGCGGGCCGCGGTTCGCGGGCTGTCCTCTGGTCCGATCGGCGCTCTCGCCGCGGAGTGGGAAGTGGAGGAGCGGGCCGGGATCGTGGCGATCCGGGCCGAGACCGCGGATGTCCGGCGCGTCGTCCCGGCCCTGTTGGACCACCTCTGGCGGGAGGGCCTCGCGGTCGAGCAGGTCGACCTGCGGCCGTTCGTCCTCGAGGAAGAGTTCATCCGGCGGGTCGAAGCGAGTCGCCCGGAGCCGGAGGAGGCGCCGTCCCTTGGCTAACGCTCTGCCGGCCCGCGGGACCCCCACGTCCGAGAGCTCGCCGGCGTGGCGGAATGTGCTGCGGAAGGCGTACCTCTTCACCTACCTGCGCGGCTGGCTGGTCTGGTCAAGCTATCGCGCTCAGGTCGCCCTCACGCTGGTGGGATGGCTGGTCCCCGTCTTCCTGTTCTTCCTCTTGGCCGTCTTCCTCGGTGCCGCGGGTTCCTCGATCGCGGCGCTGGACGGGGACTCCTACGTCGCCTTCTTCGTGGTCGGCCTGGCGTACCAGGGGTTCGTCAGCAATCTCGTAGGGTTGCTGGCGCAGCGGATCCGCAACGAGCAGATGATGGGGACGCTCGAGCACGTCTTCCTTTCGCCCACGTCGCCGGGAGCGGTCCTGGCCTACTCGTCGCTCTTCGGCATCGTGCTGAACGTGACCGCGACGATCGTGATCCTCGGCGTGGGGTGGGGGGTGCTCGGGGTCCATTTCGCCGTCAGCCTACCGACCGTCGTTCTGGCCACGGTCCTACTGGCGGTCTCGAGCACCGGCCTCGGACTGGTCGCCGCGGCGTTCATCATGTGGACGAAGCAGGGGAACCCGGTCGCCACGTTCTTCACGCTCTTCACCCAGTTCTTCGCCGGAGTGCTGTTCCCCGTCTCCGTGCTGCCGGGGGCGGTGCAGTTCCTTGCCTATTCGGTGCCGCTCACCTTCGGGCTCAACGCCCTCCGATCGGGCCTCCTCCAGGGGGGATCCGTCGCGAGCAACGCCGCGCCGCTCCTGTGGATGGCCGTCTATGCGCTCGTCTCGGTCCCGCTCGGCCTCTTCCTCTTCCATGCGACCCTTCGCCGAACCAAGGTCGATGGCACTATCGCCACCTATTGAGCACCTCCAACGCTCGGTCGCGCACGCGAGAAGACGGCGGTCCGAGCCTTCTTAGCGCCCGGGGGCTTTCTACGACCGCCGGCGCGGGTGGCCCGTTCGGAAGATGGTCGCTCCAGTTCGCTCCGAGTCCGACGACTACGCCACGACCCAGATACGACGAGTCAACTGGGCGAAAGATCGAGAGAGCGTCTCGCAGTTCTTCCGCGAGTACCGCGATTGGCTGGCCGAGCACGCCGGCGTCTCTTCCGAGGGAACCTCGTCTCTCCCCCCGGGACTCGCGATGGTAGATCGCGCGATCGCCGATTTGCCCGGGGTGTACGGGCCCCCTCGCGGCGATGTCCTCCTTGCCGAGCGAGACGGCGAGCGGGCAGCGTGCGGAGTGCTCCGTGAGTGGGAGCCGCGCGTGGGACAGATCGAGAGGATCTATGTGCGTCCCGACCACCGGGGACCGGGGTTTGGTCCCAAGCTCATCCGGGCGCTCCTTGACCGGGCCCGCGAGCTCGGCTACGAGCGGATCCGCGTGGACGCGATCCCGACGATGATCGCCGCCATCGCCTACTACCAGGAGATGGGGTTCCGGGGCATCCCGGCCTACTGGTCCCATCCGGTGCCTGGCACCCGCTTCTTCGAGCGGGACGTCGCGGAGGCGGTGCCGACCCCGGATCGCTCCGAGGTCGCGAGATCGTCACGGCGGTAGGTCGCGGTCCGGCGCCCCGACGGCTCGTGCGGCGCGTTCGCAGGATACGCGCAGAGATTCTCGTTGGGCGAGCCGCTCCGTCGGCCGAACGGCGGCAGGTCCCGGAGCATCTGGTTCGACGTCTCCTTCTCCGGACGGTGCGGAGCGGAACGGGAGGGTGAAGCGAACCTCCGCGCAAGGGTCTTAACTCGACTTCCACCAGTACGGTCGTGTCGACGGCACGCCCCGGCCCCGGATTCTGTCTCTGGTTCACCGGGTTGCCCTCCTCGGGGAAGACGACCCTGGCCAGGGAGGTCGAGATTCTCTTGCGCGAGCGGGGACTCGATACGGAGCTCCTGGACGGGGACGAGATCCGGCGCGGGCTCAGCGCCGACCTCGGCTTCGATCGGGCGTCGCGGGAGGCCCACGCCGCGCGGGTCGTCTTCCTCGCGAAGGCGCTGGTCCGGCACGGGGTTGTCCCGATTGTCGCCCTCATCTCGCCGTACGAACGATCCCGGGCGAAGGCACGGCAGGAGATCGGACGCTTCGTGGAGGTCTACCTGAGCACGCCGCTCGCAGTCTGCGAGTCCCGCGACGCGAAAGGGCTGTACCGCCGGGCCCGCGCGGGGGAGCTCAAGGAGATGACCGGGATCGACGATCCGTATGAGGTCCCCGAGTCTCCGGAAATCGTCCTCGACACCACCTCGCCCGCCCCGGCGGAGTCCGCGGCCCAGTTGCTCCGGGACCTGACCCGACAGGGGTGGGTTCCCAACGACCGCCCGCGCTGAGACCTTCGCGACCGGACCATGACCCACTCGGCGCACGCGGCCCGCGCGACTCTTGGCCGGTCCGCCGAAGTCTCCCCCGGTCCCCTGTTCCTGACGAGAACTCCGGCCTTCCGCCGGCGGTCCGGCGAGGGCCTCCGTGGGCCACGAGGAGCTCCCCATTTCACAGATGCTCCCGCCGAAGGGGCGGGTCGCCCGGTGTTTCGTCGCCCCCACGGCGCCTGATAAGTGGCCGTGCGCTGCCCGTCTTCGTGCTGGCTCAGCAGGTCCTGGATTGGCTCCTCGGGCCCGAGCAACCGTCGATTCGTTACCTGACGCTGACCCGACTACTGGGACGGAAGGAACAGGATCCCGAGGTCCGCGCGGCCAAGGCGCGGATCCCGTTGGTCGGCTGGGCAGCGGAGATCCTCGCCCGCCGGAATGCCGCGGGCTGGTGGATCCACGAAAAAAGCCTCTACACACCCAAGTACCTTTCCGCGAACTGGAACCTGCTCGCCCTCTCGGATCTCGGAGCGACCCGAGCGATCCCCGAAGTGGGCGACTCCTGCGAACTCTGGATCGCACGCTCTCCCCTCAAGGGCGGGGGAGTCGGGGGGTCGTCGAAAGGAAACGGCCACCACTGCTACACGGGGAACATGGCGAGGGCGCTCATTCGCTTCGGCTACGGTGACGACCCGCGGGTCCGCCAGGCCCTCGAGTGGCTCGTCCGTACGTCCCATCCGAAGGGCGGCTGGACCTGCTGGGCTTTCGGAGACGGTCCGGCTCCGTCGCGGACGCTCGACTCCTGGGAGGGGCTGAGCGCCTTTGGGGCGTATCCCCGCTCGAAGTGGAGCCCGGCGATGAAGGACTGCGTCGAGCGGGGAGCGGAGTTCTACCTCGGCAAGCAGCTCCATCTGCAGGGGCCGCGCTACGAGCCATGGTATCGCTTCCACTGGCCCGTGCACTACTACTATGACCTCCTCGTGGGCCTCGAGGTCCTCACGGAGCTCGGCTACGGGGACGATCCCCGACTCGAGTTCGCGCTCTCGCATCTACGAAAGAAGCGGCGTCGGGACGGCCGATGGAACCTCGACGCGGTCCATCCCGATGTCGAGGGGGCGACGGCCCGGTGGTATGCGAGCCACCCCCGCGACCGGCCGACGCCGCTCCAGTTCGAGACGGTCGGCCGCCCGAGTAAGATCATCACGCTCCGGGCCTTGACCGTCCTCTCTCGGGTGGAGTAGCCCACGCCGCGAGGACCGGGGCACGGCCTCTCGCTCGGGAGAAGCGATCTCAAGGCGAGCGGCGCACTGCGGCGGGCGCGAGGCGACCTCACCCCCGGCCCACCCAGACACGGACCGTGGCTAGGAGGTCGCCACGGGCGGGGATGGGGCCCGGTAAATGGCGAGATCGTGGCGCAATCCCGAGCGGAGGAACTCCTCCCGGAAGCCCAGCTCGGCGAGCGATCGGCGGATCTCCTCCCGGCGAAACAGGTCGGAATAGACGAGACGGCCGCCCGGGCGGAGCACCCGACGAATCTCGGCAAGCGCGCGAGGCCGCTGCGAGTACTCGGTGTGGTGCGCCTCGACGTGGTGGAGCATCGCGATCGCGAACACGAAATCGAACGAGGCGTCGGGGAACGGCAGGGCGAGGGCGTCCGCGACTTGGGTCGCGACCCCGGCCGGAATCGTGCCCCAACGCCGCCGGAGCCGAGCGTCCGTCGCCGACACCTGCGCTGGATCGAAATCGGTCCCCACGAGCCGGGCGGGTCGGTACCGCTCCTGGATCAGCGCGACGAGGCCGCCCCCGCCCATCCCCAACTCGAGCACGTGGGCCCCTTCCCGGACCGCCAGGTGGGAGCCCAGCTGGGCGAGAACCCGACGGGCTCGGGACTCGGTGAGAACGTTCACCGCCCAGCGCCCGAACCGACCCATCTCGGCCATCGTTCTCTCCTCCTCGGTAAGGGACGTCCGGGGGTTGCGCTGGCCGTACCGGATACCGCGTCCCCCGTCGCCATGGAGCGCCAGGCGGCGCCCCGACTAAAGGGTGTGCCGTCGCCCCCGGAAGATAGGCCCGGCCGCGGCGGGGCCGCTTCCGGGCGCGCGGCCGAGGCGCCGCGTTCGATCACGGCTTCGGGGCTGAGAGGACCCGCGGCTCGCGCTAGCCGGGACGTTCGTCGAGTGCGCCCAGAGGTATTTCTCGCCGGCATCCGCGGCGGAAGCCCGGACCGATTACGACCGATATCGTGACACTCCGACCGCGACGAGGAGGACTGCGATGACCCGGAGCAGTACACCGCCCGCGGTCATGCCTCCGCTGGGGTCGGGCTGCGGCTGACAGAGCGAGTTCTGGGCGCAGGCCTGATTGAAGGAAGAGACCGACTGGTGGACCGCCGCCGCCGTGGCCAAGAGGGTGGGGCCGATCAATACCATCACGACGCCGCCGATGAGGAGCGGGACCGCGAGCGGGCTCGCCGACGGCGAGGGCGTTCCCCGACGGAAGGTACCCGGAGGGGGCGCGCCGAACGGCCCCGTCGGCGAGCCCGCTGGGGCGAGCGCGCTGGCGCAGTACTGGCACGTGGTTGCGCCGGCGGGGGCGCGCTACAGTGAGGGCATCTGCCCGGTAGCGGACCGACCACCGACATCCAACGGGGCCCTTGGCCGGGCACCCACAACGACTTACTTCACGGTATCGTCCATTGACCTGACGCACGGTCAGACGCAGCGATACCTGGGCGATGGCGACAGCAGGCGCGATGGCGTCCGGCCCGAACGGTGGCTCCGATCTCCCGGCTTCGTCACCCAACTGCTCGGGCTATGGCTGACCGCTCGATCAACCGGTCGTCGTCTCGCCCGCTTCGACGGCACCGACCTGCCCCCCCCTGTCGCACTCCCATGACGCGGACCGGCGAACTCAACTTTCGGGTCGGCGGCGGGTCGGGAGGCGCCGGCGTTCTGCTCGGGAACTGGAACCAGCTGTCGGAGCCGTTGCGGCCGTCCTCCGTGTACCCCTGCCCCACCTACGGCCGAGGGGATCTCTATGACCTGACCCGAGATCCTCGTCAGGAAACGTGTTGCCACTGAATCCCTTAGGCGATTTTTAGTGTGTTGAACGGGGCGCTCCTGTTCCGCGACGGTACGGCCAGAACCCGAGCGATAGAGCCCCGCACCCAACTCCAGTCGCCCGGCGCCACCCCCTTGATCCGGTGGACCGCCGCGGCGTCGGTCGCGTTCGCCGGGGGCCCTATTCGGGGACCGGACCGAAGAACTCGATCCAGTTGCCGTCCGGATCGCGGGTGTAGACGATATTCTCTCCCGACTCCCGGATGCGAGCGACGATCGGCATGCGCCGGCGGCGAAGTTCGCTCTCCCAACCTTCGACGTTCGAGACCCGGAAACCGAGGTGGTCGAACTCCGTGCCGCGGCGGAACGGCTCGTAGAACCGGTTGGAGCGGGGGTAGTAGTTGAGCTCCACGCGCTGGGCCGCCCCGGGGAACGCGAGATGGACCCAAAGGCCTCCGTGACCCATCTTGCCGCGTCGGTGTACCCGGAACCCGAGCCGGCGGTAGAACTCGAGCGACCGCGCGAGGTTCCGGACCCGAAGGCCCGCATAGACGAATGCGATCTTGACCTTCGCCACAAACCGGCCTAGGACGGAGCGAGATATACCCTCCCCCCAGGGGGGCGCGCGAGGGACGACACTCGGCCACCGGCGGTGGGCTTCATACGCTCCACCCCCATCGTCGGCGGCGCGGCGGGGAGGCGGGGTCTCTCGATGCGGGAGGGCGGACGGTACGACGTCGCGATCGTCGGCGCGGGCGCGATGGGCCTCGCGTCGGCCTACCACCTGGCCGTCCGCGACCCGAAGCTGTCGATCCTGGTCGTCGAGGCTCGCGCCGGTCCCGGCGAAGGCTCGATGGGCGCGAGTAATGCGATGGTCCGGGACGTCTTCAGCTCCCCGGACAACCACCGGCTCGCGAAGAGCGCGATCACGTTCTACCGGTCGCTGATGGCGGAGCGCGAGGACCTGCGGACTCCCGTCCCCCTGCTCGACCTCTACGGTTACCTCTGGCTCCTTCCCGAGAGCCACCGTGCGGAATACGCAGGGATCGTCGCCGGAAGCGCGGGCTCGATCGATGCGACGTCGGTCGACCTTGACGTGCTGCGTACCCTCCCCGGCCTCGACCTCGCCCCGCGGCGGTGGTACGAGGGGGACGGAGCGGCGCCCCCCGAGCCGATCACCGGCGGTCTCTTCGGAAGGAATTGCGGCGCGGTCGCCCCGGACCTGCTCGCGCACTTCTACTATGAGGAGGCGAAGCGGCGGGGCGTCGAGTTCGAGTTCAACGCCTGCGTTCAGCGTCTCTCCTTCGACGGACGAGAGGAGATCCTGCTCCACGAGCGGTCCGGGCTTCCCTTCGCATTCCAGGAACGGATGCGAGGACGGCTGCGCGTTTCGGCCCTCCATCTCGGCGATGGGAGGACGGTCCACGCCGACCGGATCGTGGTGACGGCGGGGGGCTGGACCGAACGGCTGCTCCACCCGCTGGGGATCGCGACCGGCTGCAGCGCCCGCCCTCAACTCCTCTTTTCGGTCTCGGGTCCGGCGGTCGAGGAACTCCTTCGGTGGGTGCCGGCGCTACGTCCGATCGATGCTCCGGGGGGATCGCCGCGCTTCCCGTTCGTCATTTTGCCGACCGGGGCGTTCCTGAAACCGATCTTCACCCAGCGCCAGATGTGGATCGGCTACGCCGACGTGGTCGCGCATCCGATCGGGACTCGGGAGGACCCGGCGCGGGACGGGCGGCTCGACTACAGCATGGCGGCCATGGGGGACCGGGACGCGTTCGCGACCGACGTCCTCCCGGCCCTCAGCCCGTACCTCCCCAAGCTCGAATCGAGCGGACTCCGCCTCGAAAGCTCCTGGGGCGGCTACTACCACGTGAGCCCGGACGGGCTCCCGGTAGTGGCCGACACGGAGGCCGGGATCCTCTTCGCAGCGGGGGATTCCGGTAGCGGGGTCATGAAGGCCGACTCGATCGGCAGGATCGTCACGGCGAAGTTCGACGGGAAACCCGAGGCACGCCTGTTCGATGGGCACGTATACCGCGTCGACCGACTCTCACTGGACCACCGACCGGGTCAGAACGAGCGGATCATTCTCTGAAGCGGCCCAAAACCGCGCTCGACTTTCGGGCTCGACGATCCTACCAGGTCCGCGGGATCGATCCGGTCGGGGGCCGGGGTTCAACCTCGCCGCCGCTCGGGCGGCCGCTATCGACCTCGAACCAGTGACGCGACCTCGGGCCGGGCGAGCTCCTCGCGGACGTACGCCACGCGCTCCCGGAGTTTCGCCTCCATACCGAAGCGTCGCCCGATGTCCTCGACCTGCCCGAGCCGGGTCGCGGCCACGCCATCGATCACGTTGGTGACGATTTTCTCCGCGTACGCCTTCCAGCGCTTCGTGAGGAGGCGCGTGTACCAGACCACTTCGGGGGTCGCGTAGGAGATCCCGTCGCTCTCGGTCGAACCCTCCTCGGAGAGGAAGCGGAAGAACTCCGCCCCGCTGGCATCGCCCGCGAACGCCGAGGAGTTGATGACGTCGAGCGGGACCCCCCCTTCGGGCTTGATACGAAAGCGCGCGAGCTGATGATCCTCCCAATCGAACGCGAGCGCCGTGTCGGTCCGCAGTCGGGCGAGGGTCCAACTGAAGTCGGCTGTCGCCACCATGACGTCGATGTCGTGCGTCGCGGTCGCCGCGGTACGGGCGATCGCCTGCCCGCCGATGACCACGTAGCGAATGTCGTGCCGCCGGAGGATCTCGGCCGCGGCCTTGACCTCGGGCTCGATCATCCAGCCTCCTCAAGACGGGGATTGTTCCGTTCGATCCAGCGCAGCTCTTCGCGAGGGAGTGCCTTGCCGGACACCGGGATCGCCGGAGCGAACTCCTGGAGCCGGACCCGCGTCGCGGGCCGTTCGAGACCCTCGTTACGCACCCGGCGGTAGAGCTCGTTCGGGTCGATCTTCCCCCGGTTGCGCTTTGCGACCAATCGCGCGGCGAGCGGGTCGAAGCGCAGGAGGAGCGCCACCAGCTCCACGATCCCCGGCTCTCGGAGGGCCTCCTGGTCCTTGACTGGGAGAATCCGGTACTCCGACGTCACTTGGTTGGAGATCCCCTCTGGCAGCGCCAGCCAGGGACGGAACCGTACCGGGTAGCCGGATTGGCTGACCCACTCCGGGGTGATCAGCAGGGCGGGGACACGATGCTTCCGCAGCCGCTCGACGTCCTCGGGCCCCCGGACGTGAGGCCGGTACTCCTTGCGGGGCCGGCCCCGGCTCTTCGGCCCGCTGACCAACATCGCGCGGGGGAGCGGACGCTCCCCCGGTTCACGCCGAAGGCTGGCCTCGAGCCGCATGACGAGAGTTCTAGCTGCATCTAAGTATTTATATTATGTTGAAAGGGACGGGTCCCACTTCGGGGCGGGCCCCCCGGGTCGCGACGCGAGGTGGCTCTGTCCTCGCGGTGGGTACGCGTCGGGACCGTGAGAAGGACCACGAGAGCGGCCGCGGCGAGAAGCAGTCGACTCTCGGGCAGAACCGTGTCTCCCGCGCGGGGGCACGGGCCCTCGCGCGCAGGGAAATCTATTTCGACCTCGCCTCGCTTACTTGAACCACCATGGCCGGATCGTCCCTTTCGGGAGCAGTGGGTGGTCGCCCGAGTGAACTGATGCTCTATCGGTGCCTAGTTTGTGGGTTCCAGACCCTACGGACGACCGAGATCACCGAGCACCTGATGACCCACGCCGAGGCGGCGAAGTACACGTTCTCCACCGTCATCAAGGACTAGCGCGCGGTAGCGTATCCCGAGTCCCACCCTAGGGCTCGGGAGATTCCGGTTCGAGCGGCGGGCGGCGGGGCCGGACCGTCACGGTTGTCGGGCCCTGTCCGTCGCGGTGCGCGAGCAGGTCCTCCTGGATCCCCTCCAGCTCCTGGAGGGTCTCTCGGGCCGCCGGTCCCGGGCGGGGCCGTACCTGTCGGGGGCGAGGAGGGGCTTCCGCGGGACCCTCATCCCAGGGCTCGCGTGAAGTGTACGGTATTCGAGCTCGGGCAGTCGAGTCAATGCGCACGCTCGGTCGCGGGTGCCCGCCGACCCACTCTTCGGGCTCGCGCCACGGAGGGGGGCGAGGGCTTCGGTATCTTCGCGAGGCTAGAAGGGCCGCGTCGCGGGCCGAACCGGCAAAGAACCAGGAGAGCACGGCACCGATCGCCGAGATGAAGGCGAGAATGATGAGCACGCCGGCGATCGGGTAGTGGCCCGCCCCGACCGTGATGTCCTCATCGTTCGCGTAAATCCCCGCGGCGAAACACGCGAACGAGATCAAAATGAGCGGCACGCTCTCCCGGAACCCATCGGCGAGCGAGCCAGTGCCTGGAGGCACGCGCGCCTCCCCCGGGTCGTTCATCCCCTTTCCACCCGCGTGCGTCGCCCCGATCTACGGGCCCGTTTCCCTCGCTCGATGGGGCATCATCGACCGACTATGAAGACGTATTGAATACGTATAAATACACATTCGTGGCCTGTTAGTCGTTACCAGGTGCGGCAATGAAGCCTCTCTTGAAGCGAAGAACGGTGTATGCGGCGACTCTCGTGGGCATGCTGGTCGTGATCAGCGGGTTCACGTTTGCGGCTGGGCTCTTTGGCGGGTTTACGAGCACGACGGTGCATGGGAATCAGTCGTCTATCACCGCCGGGACCACCATCTACGGGAATGGGGTAACGGACACCCTGTTCTGGAACCCCACGACGGCCTACACGTGCGGGTCGACCTCCAGTGCGACGAGCGGAACGACGACCACCGTGGTGACGGCTTGGCTCAGCGGGTCGCCTACTGCCTGTGGGAGCGCGCTGGACTACATCATGCAGATCACCTTCACTTCGAACAACACCCTCACCGCCGGCAAGACCTACACCGACACGTTTGTGGTCTCGTCGGAATTCGGAACGGCCTCGACGCCCACGACAACCTTTACCACCAGCTCCGCAGCCATCGGATGCACTACGCAGAGCTCCACCGGCAATACCTGCCAGGTTGTGCTCAACATTGACACCGGTGTGGCGCTGAACGCGGCTCAGCCGGTCGTCGATGGGATCGACGTGACAGTCACTGGCAGCTAGGCCCCCCGTGTGATGGTCCGCTGGCCAACCCGTTCCTCCGTATCTTTCTCCTGCAGGAATCGAGTCCAGAACCCTCCTGCTCGGCCGGAAGCCGGAGCAGGGGGAAGCGGAGTCCCGGGCGAGGCTCATCCGTCCGAGGAGGGTCGACCTTGCTCTGTCCTGGGGATGCGTTCTCCATGCCAGCCGAAGAACCGTACGTAGAGGTAGGCGTTCGCGGCCAAGGCGACCGAGTATCCGATGAAAGGTATGGAGACGGCGAGGTCCTCCAGCGCGAACCCGCCAAAGGCCGTGGCCGCGCTGGCCGCTCCCACACGGGCGGCCTGGTTCGTCCCAGCCCCTTCCGAGCGGTCCGCATGAGGTAGCCGGTCCATCAGCGCCGCCGACTGCGCGGGCAGGGCCGCGACGCGGAACGCTGGAAGCAGGATGTACAGGATCAGCGCCGGGTAGAGCGAGACGAACGGCATGGCGAGCACGACCCCCGCGGCGACGGCCCGGGTGCCGACGACCGCTTGTACGAACCCCCACCGACGGTTGAGGTAGGGGGCCGCGAGCACCGAGAAAGTCCCCAGCAGGCTGGCGGCGGTGGTGTAGACCGCCATCTCGGACCGGTGGATGCCAAAGATCAGGACGAAGAACGGGATCAGGAACGGCGTGAGGAGGCCCTGGGAGAATCCGTTCAAGATACCGGTGATGGTGAACCGACGGATCACGCCCTGGCTCGATCGGGAAGGCCGGCGACCGCGCGCGATCGGTCGGATAGGGATCGGGATCGCGACCAGCACCGAGAAGAGGCTTAGGATGAGGGCGGCCACAAACACATCGGTGAGGGTCCCAAAGCCTGCCAGGAGCGCCCCGAACGACGCCGAGACGCCGGCGGAGAAGGTGAAGAGGCTGAACCAGCGAGTGCGGTCGTTCGGGTCGACGAGATCGCTGAGCACCGCCGACTGAAGCGGCATCGCCGCGCCGCCGACTCCGCCGCCCGCAAGCGAGCCGGTGGCGCTGAACCCTCCCAGCACGCTCGCCGCGAGCGCCAACGGGAACGCCGGCGGAAGGACCAGCAATGCGCACGCGATTGGCAAGAGGGTCAGACTGGCGAGATACGATCCCCTCAGCGCCCGCCGACTGCCGAGCCGGCCCAGCGCATAGGTAAGGAGGGCGGTCGAGAAGGCGCCCAAGGCGTAGAGGAGCCCGAGCAGAAAGGCGCCGGTGCGGAGGTCGGTGAGGACGAGGTACGGGAACCCGATGGTCACGAGACCGGCAGCGATCCCGCGGGCCAGTCGGCTCACGAAGAGGAGCCGAAGGCCTCGACTGGCATTTCGGGGATCTTGGGCCTCGGAAGTGAGCGGCGTGGGCGCGGCGGACCGGGAGCTCGAGTTCGTGAGCGGACTCGTACCGCTACCGCGATTTATCGTATCCGGTCCTTCGGGTTGAGAATCATGGGCGACACGACCCTGAGGTCGATGCAGCGACGCCCGGGATCGCGTGAGAGGCGCGGGTGGGGCGCATGGAGCCTCGGGTCCGGTGCCACAGAGGTCTAATCCTCTCCCGAGTTCCGACGCACATGACGACCGACCGGAAGTTCTGCAGGTTCGCGAACTCGCCCAAAGTGGCGCCCATTTCCATCAACCAGATCCCCGAAGAGGGGTTCTGCCTCTCGTCGTTCGTGATCCTGCGGTCTCGCGCGAATCCCTCGGCGGTCCTCCTGGGCCACATGGACCCCGCCGCCGCGTGGGACCACATTGGAGCGATGGATCGAGAGCGCGTGGAGTCCCATCGAAAGGGCTGGATGATCCCTTCTTCACACCTTATCTTCGGCGAGGCGCCGGAGGCTGCGGCGCGTCGCGTCCTTTCCGAGCAGCTTGGCCTTGCGGAGATCCCGCTGAGCGGACCTCAGGTAATCTCGGAAGTTTGGGGACCGGGCCGAGCTTCGGGCCAGGGGGGCCACTGGGACATCGAGTTCCTCTTCGACGGGGAGATCGACCAGGCGAAGGTTGGTCACGTGCCGGCCTGGACGGAGCTCAAGTTCGTGGACACGCGGACACTCCGCCCCGCGGAGTTCGCCCGTTCGCACGGCGATGTCCTCGTCTCGGCGGGGCTCAGGCTCGCGTAGGCGGGTCCCGATCTCCCGTGTCCCGCATCCACTCGTAGTGGAGAAACGCGCGATCCTGCCGCCAGCCGTGCGCTTCGTACAGGTGCTGGGCGGGGTTGTCGACCGCGGTGTCGAGGATGACCCCGCTCGCCCCGGTCTCGCGGGCGAGTGACTTCGCCCGTTCCAACAGTAGGGTCGCTACCCCGCGACCCCTCTGCTCCGGAACGACGTAGAGGTCGTTCAGCACCCAGAGCGGGGTGCAGGCCGTCGACGAGAACATCGGATAGAGCTGCGAGAACCCGATCGCCCGCCCCTCGCTCCGCACGACGTAGATCGTGGACTCCCCTCGCTCAAGGCGGTCCGAGAGGAACTGCCGCGCCAGGGCGGGATCGGGGGACTCTCGGTAGAACTGCCGGTAGGCGTCAAAGAGAGGCGCGACCTCATCCACCTCCGCCGGACCGATGCGCTCCGCCGGTCCGAACGGTGGGAGCGGAACGCCCTCGCGCTTCTCAGAGGACTCCCTTCTTCCTATCGCCGCGCCCCCGAGCGCCGACCGACGCGGTCGACGTACGAGCTCTCCGGAGCAGTTCGGGCACGTGTGCCGGAACGAGCTGGCGCAGTGGGGACAGAAGGTGCAGTCATAGGAACAGAGGTACGCCTCGGCAAGGAGCTCGAGGGGGGCGTGGCACCGCTCGCATCGATCGCGGTAGTCCATGTTTCGGCGGACGGCGCGGCCGCTTATCTAGGGAGCGGGCACCGCCGAGCGCAAATGCGAGCGAGCGCCCAGAATCGCGCGGACGAGGGCGTTCGGTCCCTAGGGACTCTCCTCTAGGTCCCTCGATGGAACGACCCGGCGGAGTCGCCGATCCAGTTCCTCGTCCGAGAGACCCGCCGCCTCGAGCTGCTTCGCGCGAGATCGACCGGCATGGACCCAGCGGACCTCCGTCACTGCGACCCCGATCCTATCTGCGAGGAACGCAGCGATCGCCGCATTCGCCGCCCCGGATTCGGCGGGCGCACGGCACGAGACGACCCAGCGCGCGCGCCAGGGGTCCCACGCGAGTGCCTCTTCGGCGCTCCCCGGCCGAGCCCAAATCCGGATCTGACCCATCTCCCGTCTCGAGAGAGCCGCACGTCGCCCCAGGGAAAAGAGCCTTCGGCCCGCGGATCCGCGAGCTCAGACTTACCTGGGGTCGAGCACAGCTCAGTGGGTTGGGGCGGTCGCGGTCGGAGGGTGTTTTGCAGGGTTCTGCGTTGTGAGGGCCATTCGGGGTGGTCGCCCCGAGGAAAAAACTCGCATTTGAAATAGCCGAACGTCTATGTCGTATTGAATCCGGTCGCCGGCCGGAGGTACCCGAACAATGCCCAAGGCCAAGAAGGGAAAGAAGGGGAAGAAGGGGAAGAAGAAGTAAGGCGCCGTTCGGCCCTTCTTCCGGCGAGACACCGGGGGGATTGCTTGCATGGCTCAACCGCGCCGTTCCGGCGAACGGCGGGCGGCTGTGGATCCCCCCACGAATTCTGTGGGTGAGTTCGGGGCGGGGCCCGATGCGACCGTTCGACGCGCTCAGTGCGCGGAGTGCACGGGAGCGGCGCGCGCCACCCCGGTGGTCCCGGTCTCGTCCGAAGCGCGCGGAACCCCGTTCGGAGGTACGTTCTCGATCCGGGAGAGCACCGCGAGCGGCGGGATGCGGGTAGGGGGGCGGTACTCGGAGAGCGGCTTTCCTCCGATGCGAAGCACCTTCTGCGCCACCGTGCCGCAGTACCCGCACTCGTCGCACGACGTGTGCTCGCAGTCGGTGGCGGCGATGCGACGCAGGAATCCCTTGGGATAGGCCCGGTTGTCGATCGACACCTCCCCGAGGCGTCCGTACGCGTCGCGGAGCTCGACGACCTCCTCCGCCGGCGCGCTCGCGGGAGGAGTGATCGATCGCAGGTAATGGAGCGGCGCGCGCACCTGAACGTAGCTCAGAATGTCGAGGAGGTCTCCCGAATAGGTGCGGTGCGCGTAGGCGCTCGCGGCCCGCACGAGCCAGCTGGTCGGTTTGTTGCGCCCGGAGACCTTGAACCGGGAGATCCCGATGTCCTCGTACACTTCGAGGTCCTCGGGGCGGACGTAGATCGCGCCGACCAGCCGTCGCGGATCCTGGACCATCTCCCATCCGCATTCGGCGATCGGATACTCGAGGGCCGGGCAAGGTTGCCCCGGCTGCGAGGCGAGCGAGCTCGTGTTGAGGTGGTGGCCCCGGAACGGGCAGCCCTGAAGGCAGGTCTGGTTCACCAGGATCTCGACCGACGCGCCGCGGCGGACGAGCCCCCGCAGGAGCGCGAAATCCCGGTTCGCTTCCTCGATCACGAGGATGCTCGCGCCAAGGCGGAGGAAAAACTCGCCCTGGGTGACCGTCCGGATCCGGGCGAACGTCGAGACCGAGATCGGAACCTCGGGATAGGCCCGGTGGATCATCTCGATCAAGAGGGGCACGGCGACCACGAAGCCGTCGACCCCGAGGTCGAGGAGCCGGCCGACCTCGTCCAAGAACGCGCGCTCGAACCCCGGAGTGTACTCCTTGAGGCCAAGGTCGTTCGAGTTCAGGGTCGCGAAGAACTTCCGGCCCTGCGCGTGGATCGTCCGCACGTGGGCGCGGAAGCGCTCATCGTCGATCTGGGGCAAGATGTGGGGAGGCCGTCCTCCCCCGGTGAGACCCACCGGGAAGTTCCCGAAGAAGGTAGAGACCGGCAACGCGGCGGTCCCCTGGATCAGCGCATCGTCGAAGTTCGAAGCCAGTACGAGCTCCATCGCCCTGAAGAGCCCGACTGAGGCGTAAGGAGACACCCGTACCTGTACGGGCTTCTGCCTATGCTCTCTCGGAGGCTGTCGAACCGATGCGTTCTGGAGAGCCCACGGACCCGACCGTCCGGCGGCTGCGCCGCCGCCTGGCTCGGATCGATCGCTCGCTCGTCCGTGCCCTCGCCGCCCGCGAGCGGGCCCAGTGGGAGCTGCTCGAACGGAAGCAGCGTCGATCGCTTCCCCTCCTCGATGTAGGACAGGAGGAGCGGGTGCGTCGGCGTGCCCGGGAGTGGGCCCAGGACCTGGGGGGCGACCCGGTGCTGGCGGAGAAGGTGGTGACCGCCGCCGTGGCTTCGGGGAAGACCCGGTTCATCTCCGTCGCGAGCGCTTCGAAGAAGACCTTGGCCGCGCCGGTGGAAAAGGGGGTCCTGCCGCGACGCTCGAAGCGGAAGCGGTCGTCTCCGAGCGCCGCGCTCACGCGAACGTTCCCGCTCGAAGACGCTCCCGCGCCGTAACGCCCCATGGGACAGTTCACCCCCCGCGAGTACGGCCCGGCGGCGGAGACGTCACGCTTCGTTCGAACGATTCGACGGTGGGTTCTTGACGGGGGGCCGTGTCGCCGGCGGGCGTGAGGCGCCAACTCGGCCGCCGATCGAGCGGCTCCGTCGCCCGTGCACGGCCCGCGCGGCCGTCCCGACGGGAGGGCCGGCCGTCCCCGGGTCCTTCGGTCGCGCATCGCGGGGAGCCGCCCCTCCTCGAGTTCCGCCTCCCGAACCCCGGGGACCCTCACTGGGCCCGAGAACTCGTGAGCCGATGGGACGCGCGGATCCGCCTCCGAAGCTGCCGTACGATCGGTCGGGACGGAAGGCGGCTCCTCCAGGTCTCGGAGATCTCGGTCCGCCCGGAGGCGATGCCGTCGGTCGAGCGCTTCCTGCGTCACCGACCCGAGCTGCGGCAGCTGTCGATGGTCCGGGCCGGTCCGACGAAGCTCTTCGCTCGGACCGTGGAGAAGGCGAACCCGGTGTGCACCCGGTTGATCTCCGAGGGTGCGTTCTGCACCTCCTGCCGCTTCCTCGCCGGCACGGCCCCCGGCATGCCACCCTGGACGGTGGTCCTCCCGAAAGGACCGGTCGCGCAGCAGGTCCTCCGGTCGTTCGGCGCGACGGGCGGGACCGCACGGGGCGAGGTCGTGCCGATGCGCGCGTTCCGTCCCTCGAAGGGAATGACGGAGCGCCAGTCCCGCGCCCTCGAGACGGCGCAGAGCCTGGGATACTACGCGTTTCCCCGGAAGGGTCGGCTCTCCGATGTGAGCCGCGCCCTCGGCGTGAGCCGAAGCACGGTGGCCGAGCTACTCCGCCGCGCGGAAGCGAAGGTCGTCACTGACTCCCTTACCGGATAGGGACGCGGCGCGAAGCCGCACGCCCCGAACTCGGACGCGGAGGTCCGGGCGTCCCGAACCGCGGGACCTCGATCGACGGCCTTCCGCGATCCGGGTAGAGGGAATCTTTCGCGCAGCGAGATCCGCGCGTAGAACCCGTCCTGGACCTACGGCACATTGCGAAGCGCGCGGTCCAGGTCGGTCCAAAGGTCCTCGACATTCTCGATTCCCACGCTCAGCCGCAGGAGCGTCGGCGGGAGGTGCTCCTGCCCCGAAACGCTGGCCCGGCGCTCGATGGTGGACTCGACCGCGCCCAGGCTGGTGGCGTGCTGGATGAGCTGGAGTCCGGTGCAGACCGCGTCCGCGGCCGACGCCGCGCCCCGTACGTCGAACGAGATGATCGTGCCGAAGCCCTTGAGTTGGCGTTTCGCGGCGGCGTGAGTCGGGTGGCTCGCCAGTCCCGGATAGCGCGTCAGAGTGACCTTGGGATGGCGTGAGAGGCGCTCGGCCAGGGCCATCGCGTTGCGCTGCGCCCGCTCCAGCCGCACGGCGAGCGTCCTCGCCCCGCGGACGGCGAGGAATGTCTCGAGCGTGCCGGGGGTGGCCCCCGTAAGCTCCCGAGAGCGTCGCAACGCCGCGAAGAGGTTCTCGTCGCGCACGGTGATGACCCCGCCAAGGAGGTCCGAGTGTCCACCGATGAACTTCGTAACCGATTGGACCGATACATCGGCCCCGAGCGCCAGCGGACGCTGGTTGAGCGGCGTAGCGAAAGTGTTGTCCACCCCCAGGATCGCGCCGCGCTTCCGCGGTGCGGCGCAGATGACGTCCAGGTCAGCCACGGTGAGCAGCGGGTTCGAAGGCGACTCCAACCAGACCAGGTCGGCCTCGCCGCACACCTTGACCCAGGCCGGAGTGTCGATCACGGCGAGGCGATGCACGGTCCATCGGCCTCGGCGCTCTCCGGCGTGGGCGAGCTCCGCCACGCCGTGGTAGCAGTCGTCCGGCAGGGCCACCACGGAGCCCGAAGGAAGCTGGTTGAATATCGCCGCGATGCCTGCCATGCCGGAGGCGAAGGAGATCGCGGAGCCACCTTCGAGGCCGCCGACGATCGTTTCCAGGGCCGCCCAACCGGGGGTGCCGTCGTCGCGGGCATACGAGCGGCCCTCGCCCAGCACGAAGTTCGACGCAGGCCAAGGCGGCACGTTCAGGGGTGAACCCGGACGTCGGTCCCGCCCCGCCGAGACGACCCACGATTCGACCGAAGATGTATCGGCCGAGTCTTGCCCTGTCATGGCCCTCAATCCCGTGGTTTGATTTTAGCACTTTGTAATCGCCGCCGGGCCGAGGAGGAGACTGCCTTCCGCCCAATCCGGGGGAAGTCCATTCATGGCCCTCGATCACGAAAGTTGCGACAGCGCACTCTGCCAGAACCGGACCGGCCGGGACACCCTGCATGCCGGGGCCAGGATTCGAACCTGGGAACTCCTGCGAGAGCAGATCTTGAGTCTGCCGCCTTTGGCCGCTCGGCCACCCCGGCGCACCGGGTCGAGGGGAGACCGGTGCTTATGGTTCTTCCGTCTCCTCGTCGGAAGGTTCCTCCCTCGGTGGCTCCGAAGGAAAGTCGATGAGCGCGCCCTCATCCCGAAGGAGAGGACGCAGGTCCGCCTCGATCCCACCGGGTCCTTTCGGAACCGAACGGCCGACCCGGGTCCGGCGGACCCGCCCGCAGTTGAGACAGGTCCTCACGCGATGGCCGTCTCGGAGTCGGGTGCGAACCGTCCGGCCCTCGACCCAGAAAGTGGAGCAGCTCCGACAGTAGAGCTCGCGGAACTCGGGCAGGAGCCGGACGTTGTAGCGCATCCCGATCCGCCGGGCGAGCCGAACGTACCGGTCGGCGAGCTCGGGGTGGTCCCCCGGGGCCGCCCGCTGGGCCAGCCCAAAGAGATCGGTGACCCGCTCCTGGGCGATGCGAACCATCGCGCCCGTTCGACGGCCGCGCCGGCCGCTCCGTCTCACGGTTGGGGCTGCTGGCATACCGGGCAATAGACCGCGGCGAAGGAGATGACAGTTCGGCACCGGGTGCAGTACTTACCCCCCGGGGGAGGGGGGATCGGGCCGCTCGCGCCGGCGGGGAGCGGGGCCAGGTACGCCACCGGAGGACCCCCGGCGGGGTAGAAGTACGGGACCCCCGGCGGGGGCACCGAAGGGGAGCGCGAGACCGTGGGGGACGGCGCGATGACCCCCGGAGGAGGGTGCGGTGCGGAGGAGGAGCTCCCCGCCGGCGGGGTCGCCGGAGCCGCGGGAGTGGATTCGACCTGGGGGAGGGTGTAGCCGCATTTGGGGCAGAAGAGCGCCCCCTCCGGGCCGAGCTCGCCGCAGTGCAGGCAGACCGGCATCGCCGGGGGGCAAGGTTAATGGCGTATATCACCGTCAGGTGTACGGTGAGAACCCGGTCGGTCGCACTCGTCACTAGAGACCCCGCGCTCTACCATGAGCTCGCGGGTTTCCTGAGGGAGCGACGGTGGCCGACCCTGAGCCTGCTACCGGGGGAACGGATTCCGGACCGGGTCGCGGTCGTGCTCACCTCGCCCGCCGAGGCCGCCCTCATCAGTCACCCGAACATCCTGGTCGTCGGAGAGGAGTTCGACCGCCGGGCGCTCGCGGCCGCCGTGCGCCATGCGCTCGAGTCAGGGAATTCCCAGGAGGGGATCATCGTCGGGATCGACCCCGGGCCTCGACCGGGCTATTCCGTCCTGGCCGGCGCGAGCGTGCTTGGGGAGGGGATCCTCGAGTCGCCGGAGGCGGCCGAGCCGTTCGCGAGCCATCTGCGCCACCGCTTTGCCTCCCGCCACGTCCTCTTCCGGGTCGGTGCCGGAGACCCCTCCGCGCGCAACCGGATCGTGAACGCGCTTCTTGAGCATCAGCGCTCGGTCGAGCTCGTCGACGAGCAGGGGACCACCCCTCGGGGCCACCGGCGGCCGCGGGACGCGCTGGCGGCCCGCTCGATCGCGCAGACCCCGGGCCACTCGGTTCGGGCGCCGCTCGAGATAACGATCACCCCGGGCGAGGTGTCGAACCTGCAACGGTTAAGCCGAGAGGGAAGCGGCGGGCGGGTGACGATCTCCCGTTCGTCGGCCCACCGCGTCCTTCGCGGGGAGATCACCCTGGCCGAGGCGCTCGACGAGGCGACGGCCCGCCTGCTCCCACCGGCCCCCACCCCGGGCCGTCGGGCGCACCGGCACGAACCGCTATAATCCGAGCCGGGGTCGCCGACCCGTGGTGCTTCCCCCCGAGACCGAGCGGCGGGTGCGTCGCCTGGCCCTGGAGAACGCCGTCGCGCACGACGGCGAGGCTCAGACTGGCCCCGTACTCTCCCGACTCCTCGCGACCGAGCCAGCCCTCCGCCCCCAGGCCGCGGAGCTCCGCGCGCTCGTCTCTTCGATCGTGGCTGAGATCCGGAGCCTCCCCGTCGCGGAGCTCGACGACCGCCTCGCGGCGCTCGGCGGACCCGAGCCCGAGCGTCCGAAGGGGAGCCGGTCGGCGCCCGAGGGGTTCCCCGAGCTCCTCGGCGCGGTGCCGGGCCAGGTCGTCCTGCGGATGGCCCCGTTCCCCAGCGGCGCCCTCCACATCGGGAACGGCCGGATGCTCTTCGTGAACCAGTACTACCGGGAGCGGTACCACGGCCGCCTTCTGCTTGTCTTCGATGACACGATCGGCTCGGAGACGAAGCGGGTCGAGACGGAGTTCTTCGACCTGATCCTCGGCGACCTCGAGCTCGCGGGGATCCGCCCGGATGCGGTCTACTACAAGTCGGACCGCATCGGGCGCCATTACCCCTGGGCCGTCCGAGTGATCGAGAAGGGGGGCGCCTACGTCTGTCGCTGCCCGGCCGAGATCCTGCGGGAGAACCGGGCCGCGGGACGGGCGTGCCCCGAGCGCGCCCAGACCGTCGCCGAGACCCTGGCGGAGTGGGAGAAGATGCTGAGCGGCGGGTACGCGGAGGGGGAAGCGGTCCTTCGGCTGCGGACGAGCCTCACCGACCCCGACCCCGCCTTCCGCGACCGGGTCCTCTTCCGCATCAGCGAGCAGGATCATCCCCGCGTCGGCCACACCTACCGGGTCTGGCCGCTCCTCGAATTCTCCTGGGCGGTGGACGACATCGAGCTCGGGATCACGCACGTCCTCCGGGGCAAGGACCTCGTGATGGAGGACCGCATGCAGCAGTACATCTGGCAGCTTCTCGGGATCCGGGCGCCGCCGTTCCTCCACTGGGGGCTCCTGCGCGTGCGCGAGGCGAAGGTCTCGAAGAGCAAGTCGTACGCCGAGGTCAAGTCCGGGCAGTACGACGGATGGGCGGACCCCCGGACCTGGTCGCTCCGCTCGCTCGACCGGCGGGGGATCTCGATGGCCGCGCTGCGCGAGTTCACCCTCTCGTTCGGACTGTCCCTCGCCGACATCGAGGTCCCGGCCGAGACGCTCTATGCGGAGAACCGCAAGCTGATCGACGCGACGACGGCCCGCCGCTCGTTCGTCGCGGACCCGGTCCACGTCGCGGTCGAGGGCTACCCGTTCGACCTCGCCTCGGTCGCGCTGCCGAACCACCCCGACCGGGCGGAGCTGGGCGTGCGCACCGCCTTCGCCGGTCCGACGTTCTACCTCGCGCGGGGCGACGTGGAGCGGTTCGCGGGACAAGAGGTTCGGTTGAAGGACCTCGTGAACATCTCGCTCCCGACGGAGCGGCCGGGGCCGGGCAAGACTCTGAGCGCCACGTTCACGAGCCGGGAGAACCGCAAGCTCCCCCGCCTCCAGTGGGTGGGCGAGCGGGAGGCGGTGGCGGTCGACCTCCTCGGCATCGATGGCCAGCGCACGGCCGGGATCGGGGAGTCCGCGCTCCGGGCCGCACGGCCCCGGGAGACCTTCCAGTTCGAGCGGGTCGGTTTCGTGCGCGTCGAGGACGGCGGCGCGGCCGTTGCGGGCCCGCTCAAGGTCGTCTACGGCCACCCCTAGCCCGGGCGAAACGTTAGTAGGCTCGGGAACCGCTCCCGAGAAGGCGGAGGAGAGAAGGGATGAAGTTCCTGCATACCTCGATCACGGTCCGACGGATGGACGAGAGCCTCGCGTTCTACACGGACGTCCTCGGTCTCGAGTTCGAGCGCCGCCGCGCGATCCCGGAGAACCACGCGGAGATCGCGTTCGTCCGCGACCCGGCCTCGGGCGCCCGGATCGAGCTCACGCACTGGGACGGGAAGGAGTCGTTCGAGGCGGGGGAGCAGCTCGACCATCTCGCCTTCGAGGTTCCGGACCTGGATGGGTTCCTCGCCCGCATTCGCGCGAAAGGCGTCCGGGTAGCGAAGGAACCGTACCGCCTCTCGGGGGGGTCGTCCCGGATCGCGTTCCTGCTGGACCCGAACGACGTCTGGATCGAGCTCATTGAGCCCACGTCGGTGGGGGCCTGACGGACCGATCGTGTCCGGCGCGCTCGAACCGGCGGCCGCATCGTCCCGACGTCGGGCCTTCCTCGCGGTCTTCTCGTCGACGTTCTTCGTTCGGTTCGCCTTCGGGATCACGACCGCGGTCTTCGCGAGCTACATCACCCGCTCGACCGCCGGGATCGGCCAGGGGGAGGTCGGGGTCGTCGGCCTCGTCAGCGCCATGGCCCCCGTGGGCGAGCTCGCAACGGTCCTGCTCTCGGGGGCCGTTGCGGACCGCTACGGACGATTCCCCGTCCTGTTCGCCGGCATCGGGGGGTCCGCGGTGATCTTCGCGCTGAAGGCCACGACCCGGTGGCCGCTCGCCCTCGGCACCCTCAATCTCCTCTTCGGGGTGGCGAGCGGGGCGATCCTCGCCGCGAGCCTCGCGCTCATCGGAGACTGGTCGGGCGCCAACGAGCGCGGGTTCGAGATGGGCCGCTTCGATGCGATGAACCTCTTCGGCTGGGTCGGAGGCTTCGCCTTCGGCTTTGCCGCCCTCGGGCTGGTCCCCAACTCCGAGCTCTGGTTCGTCTTCGCGGTCGGGGCCGTCGTGCTTGCGATCGGCCTCTTCTCGGCCCGCTCCCTTGCCCGTGGCCTCCCCCCCCACGCGGCGGGGGCGAACTACGTCTTCCGCGACGTCCTTGGGCACGTCTTCCGGCGCAGCGTCCTCCTCGTCACGCTCCCCTGGCTCGTCATCTACATGCTCATCGGCACCGCGCTCATCTTCCTCGGCTCCGCCGCGAGCGGCGTGGGGGTCCCGACGGAGCTCCTCGCGGGCGTGATCGCGGTCGGGGGCCTACTGCTCGTGGTCACCCAGCCGTACTTCGGTCGGCTCTCCGATCGCTGGGGCCGGACCCGGCTCATGACGGTCGGGGCCATCGGCTTCACCTCGCTGATGATCTTCGCCTCGCTCGTGGTCGCCTTCGGAGCGCGGGTCGAGATCCTGGTCGGCCTTGGAGTGAGCGTCCCGGCCGCCCTCGCCTACGGCCCGGCCGCGCTCGCAGCGCTCGCCGACCTCTCCGTGGAGATCAGCCGCGCGACGACGATGGCGATCTACTCTCTCTCCATCAGCGCGGGGATGGTCCTCGGGCTCGTCGCCTCCACCGGGCTCTTCGCGTACTTCGGGAACCCGGGGCTCTACCTCTTCTTCGGCTCGATCGCGGTCGCCCTGGTCGTGCTTACGATCCTGCGGTACCGGGAAACCAGCCTTCGGCCGGAGGGCGCGCTCAGGACTCCGGTTCGATGACGATGTGCCTGAGCATCGGGTAGTGCTCCTTCAGCGACTGCCCGACCTCATCGACCGTACGCTCGATCTGGTCGGTCGTGAGCCCGTCCCGGAAGTTGATCCTTAGGGCGAGGAGGGCATCCTCGGGGCCCAGGATCATCGATTGCAGGCTGCGCACGCGCGCGACCCGGGCGTCGTGCTCGACGAGATGCAGGATCTCCCGGGCGACCCCGGGGTCGAGCGCCCGCCCGATGAGATACTCCCGGCTCTCTGCGGTCAGGACGAAGCCGGTCGCGACGAGGAGGAACCCCTCGAGGATCGCAGTGAGCCCGTCGACGTAGTCGAGCCCGGTCCGGTAGACGACCGTGAGCCCCCCGACCGCGACGGCACAACCGGCGATCGTGACGAGGTCCTGGTAGAAGATCGACTTGAGCCCCTGGTTCGCCGACTCGAGGAGTGCCCGGAGCGTCTGGCGGCCGATCCGCAGCTCGCGCAGGGTGATCGAGATGCCGCCGATGCTGACGAGGAGCGAGACGACGACCACCGCGAGCGCGAAGCCGATGTGGGAGATCGGCTTCGGGGCAAGCGCCTGGTCGAAGCCCGCGACGATGGCGATGATCCCCGCGGTCGTGAACGTGACGAGGATCGAGGCGAACGCCCAGAAGAACCGCTCCTTCCCCCGGCCGAAGGGGTAGAGGTAGTCGGCCGGCAAGCGGGAGAGATAGAGCCCCCACAGGAGGAGCGCGGAGCCGACCAGGTCGGTGATCGTGTAAATCGCCTGGGCGAGTACGGCGTCGCTGTTCGAGAGGCGAGCGATGATCAGGTTCGCCACGAACAGCAGCGCGTTGAGCACGACCGTTGCGATGATGACGACCTGGGGACGCATCGACCCGAGGGATCCCGTTCCTGCCGCTCCGTGCTACGGGAGGGCGGGGGATAAATCCTCGGCCGGGGGCGGCCCACCGGTCGAGGAGACCAACTGTTAAATCGCGCGAGCCGGTGCTCGGCCCGAGGTCCTCCCATGAGCGACTCCAGCCTCCGCTCCATTCCGGCTTCCACCGCCCCCGGTGGCGGCCCCGTGTCCCCCCGCCGATTCCCCCGACCCGCGCTCTCCCGGCTCGGGCTTTCCCCCGGGAAGCGCACCCGACTGAAGCGCCTCCTCTACGACCACGGCCCGGGGGGTGGGACCCTGCTCGTCCTTCCGATCGACCAGGGGCTCGAGCACGGCCCGATCGACTTCTTCTCGAACCCGGAGTCGCTCGACCCTCACTACCAGTACGAGCTCGCCCACGAGGGGAAGTTCAGTGCGATCGCCCTCCACATCGGACTCGCCGAGAAGTACGGCCACGAGTTCGCGGGGGACGTCCCGCTCATCCTGAAGCTGAACGGCAAGACCACCATCCCCTCGGACAACCAGGCGTTCAGCCCGCTGACCGGGACCGTGGAGGACGCGGTCCGGCTCGGGGCCGACGCGGTCGGCTACACGGTCTACGTCGGCTCGCCCGCCCAGGACCGGGACTTTCGGCAGTTCATGGAGGTGCGGCGGGAGGCCGACCGGTTCGGGATGCCGGTGGTCGTCTGGGCGTACCCGCGCGGGGAGGCCGTTGCGAAGAAGGGCGGGAAGGAGAGCCTCTACGCGGTCGACTATGCGGCGCGGGTCGCGCTCGAGCTCGGCGCCGACATCGTGAAGGTGAACTATCCGGTCGCCTCCGAGAAGGACGCGGAGAGCCCGCCCCCCTACAACGCGCTCCGGCTCTCGCCGGGGGACGCGTTCCGCAAGGTCGTGGAGAGCGCCGGCCGCACCCTCGTGCTGGTCTCGGGGGGCGAGAAGGTCGGCGACACGGAGCTGCTCGCGAAGGTCCGGGCCTCGATGGACGCCGGCGCCACCGGGATTATCTTCGGCCGTAACCTCTGGCAGCGCCCCCGGGCCGAGGCGCTCCGCCTGACCCGCGAGCTGCATGCGATCTTCCGAGAGTACGCCCAGCCCCCGGCCTAGGGCGCCCGTCCGGCGCCTCGTGCTGGTCGTCGGCGACGACCACCCGAAGCGCTGCACGGGACGGCGCCTCCTCTACCGAGGGCTCGCGGACCCGTTCCACCGGACGAACGAGCGGGGGTTCCCGCCGATCGTCCTGGACCCGTTCGCCCCGGCGCCCCTCTCGGCGCGGGACCGGGCGACCGCGGTGCGGGGAGGTCTCCTCGCGGTCGACTGCTCCTGGAACCGCCTGTCGGAACGCGGATCGTTCGGGGGCTCGGAACGCGGCCTTCCGAGGGGCGGCGTCCACCGACGCCTGCCGCTCCTGCTCGCGGCGAACCCGCAGCACTACGGTCGGGTGGGCGAGCTCAACACGGCGGAGGCGCTCGCCGCCGGGCTCTACCTGCTCGGCGAGGCGGGGTCGGCACGGGCGATGCTGGCGGGCTTCCCCGGCGGAAACGCGTTCTTCGAGATCAATCGCGAGCGCCTGGAGGCATACCAACGGGCGCGGAGCGCCCCCTCGGTCCTCGCCGAGGAGCGGCGGTTGTTCGGAGGGGCTTAGGCGAGGAGGCGCTCGGTCCGCGCGGGGGCATCTCCCCGGGCGGTGGTGCGAGCCGAATGCACCGCGGACGACCGGGCTCAGTCCCGGTCGTCCGTGTACGACCGCCCTTCCGTCAGCAGATGCTCGATCCGGAGATCGTTCACGCTCTCGAGCCGACGGCCGAGTGGGACTACCGCCACAATGACCCCTCCGTAGCGTTCGTAGATCCGGGTCGTGTGAAGCGTGAGGCACCGCCCGTCGTAGAGCGGGCGGCCGACCACGTCCGGGTCGTGACCTCGAAGGACGACCCCGAGGCCGGTCACCCCAAGGAACTCCGAGAGCGCCTGCGCCCCCCAGGACGGGGCGGCGCCGCGACGGATGCGGGAGGCGTCGCACTCGGCCCAGACGATCTCGGAAAGGCGGTCGTCATCCATCGCCTCGAAAGCCGACCGCCAGGATCCGGACGG
This sequence comes from Thermoplasmata archaeon, assembly GCA_021821785.1. Classification (GTDB taxonomy): domain Archaea; phylum Thermoplasmatota; class Thermoplasmata; order Lutacidiplasmatales; family UBA184; genus Lutacidiplasma. The sequence continues at coordinate 6,499 of JAKACD010000005.1, read as the reverse complement.
CAGGGTGCGGGGAAACCCCGCGTGGGCGAGGTAGGCGCCGCTTTCGGTCACGGCTGCGTACGCACCCCGCTCGAGTAGCCCGACCAGGCGGTGGTACCGTTCGGCCTCGGGCCCCCAGAGGTCGTCGACCTCCTCCGGCAAATTGTGCGGATAGCAAGGAATCCGGCGGGAGGTCTCGTGATTCCCTTGGAGCAGGTAGACCCGCTCCGGATAGCGCGCCGCGAGGGAGAGAAGATGCAGCGCGTTCGCAACCGAGCCGTTCGGGAGGTCGTCCGGAGCCCGGTCAACATAATCGCCCAAGCCGAGCAGCCATCGCTCGGTCCCGGGAGCGGAGGCCATCTCGACCGCGGCGAGGGTCGAACGCCAGTCCCCGTGGGTATCCCCGAAGACGAGAAGCTCGGCGTTCGGGCGGGACGGGATCGGAAGGAGCGGCGACCGTACCGGTACCGTTCGCTCGAGGGCATCGAGCAGACGGTCGGCCCCTTCTGGGTCCAGGGCGAGGATCTCCTCGGGCGTCAGGACCTCGGTCGCGTGCATCTTCGAAGGACCTGGGGAGGACTAGCCAGGTGCGGGGGGCCGGAGTTCCCGGCCGTCGGCGGCGACCGCCGATCGGCCCTTTGAACCGGCGCATGCCCTAGGCAACAGGGTCCTAAGCCCTGCCTCGGTGGCCCCGTTCTCGGAGAACGGTTTGGCCGAGCTGGAGCACCCCCGCACGATGAGAGGGAGAGGTCGCAGAAAGTAGCCCCGGCAGGAGTTCCGGCCGTGGGATCCGCGTGTACCCGCGGCGTTCGAACCTGCGTCGCGAGATCCAGAGTCTCGCATGATTGGCCACTACACTACGGGGCTACGCGTCGGCCAGCGTCGGGCCGTTGATAAACGTTGCCGCGGGCGGAGCGGCGGCGCGGGCCTCCTCTGGCTGAGGGAGCGCCCGATTCCACCATACTCCACAAATATGCCAGCGCCGTCGCACCCCGGTCCATGCCCGACCGAACGCATGGCGAGGGGGAGTTACGGTCCGCCGGGTCGAGGGTCCGGGAGCGACGACGGGGGTCACTGACCCCCGGAGCGAGGAGGCCGCGGGCGACGCGCATCGGGTCCGGTCCCCCCTGAAGTTCCCCCCCGCCTGGCGGTCGGCGGCGATCTACCTCGCGGTCCCGGTCGCCGCAGCGGCCTACGCCGCCTCACTTGGCTCGTCGCTCGGAGGGTTCGTGGACTTCCTCCCCCTCGCGAGCGTCGACGTCACCTTCTCGTTCCTGCGGATGGTCGCCGCGTACGCGCTCTCGCTCGCGTTCTCGCTCGCGTACGGCTACTACGCAGCGACACACCGGGGCGGCGAGCGCGTGATGATCCCGGTGCTGGACATCCTCCAGTCGATCCCAATCCTCGGGTTCTTTCCGTTCGCGATCGCGATCTTTGCCGAGGCGACCCCCGGTAGCTTCTTCGGACCGAACTTCGCGTCGGTGTTCCTCATCTTCACCTCGATGGCCTGGAACATGGTCTTCGGCGTCTACGAGTCGCTGAAGACGCTCCCCGGGGACCTCAAGGAGGCGGCCGACACGTTCGGCCTCCGGGGCTACCTGCTCTTCCGACGGGTGCTCTTCCCCGCCACGGTCAACCGTCTCGTCTACAACTCCGTGCTTTCCTGGACGGCGGGCTGGTTCTTCCTCGTCGAGGCCGAGATCTTCAGCACGACCAACTCGAACTTCACGCTCCCGGGGATCGGGAGCTACCTCCTCGTCTCCGCCCAGCACGGGAACCTGAGCGAGTTCCTCGCGGGGATCGTGCTCCTGGTCCTCGTCATCGCGCTGCTCGACTTCTTCGTGTGGAGACCCCTCGGGCGCTGGGCGGAACGGTTCCGCTACGACCAGAGCCCCTCGGGCGAGGGCGGCGAGGTCGGGGCGGCCCCGTTTCAGGCCGGCCGCTTCCGCCGGGCGACGACCCTGGTCACCCGCGGGGTCCGTACGGGGGTCTCGCGGATCAGTACCCCGTTCGTCCAGCTCGCCGCGATCACCGTCCGTCCGGGACGCACGCCGAGCCCCCGTCGTCGCTCGGCCATCTACTACGTGACCCTCGGAGCGATGCTCGTACTCATCTGGCTATTGCTCATCACGATGGTCGTCGCGATCTTTGACGTCTTCACGGCGCCGATCCAGGCCTACCCCCGTCAGGAGATCGCCCTCGTCCCCCTGGCCATGGGAGCTTCGATCCTCCGGGTCGTGGGGGCGTACGCGATCTGTCTCGCGATCGCTCTGCCGCTCGCGATCCACACGGCGCGAAGCTCCCGGGCGAGCCGCTACGGCCTGCCCGTGATCGAGGTGGTCGCGTCGTTCCCGGCCACGGCGCTCTTCCCGGTGATCATCTTCGGGCTCGTGCCGTACCTTTCGCCGAATGGCGCCTCGGTCCTCATGCTGCTGACCGGGATGCTCTGGTACCTGTTCTTCAACCTACTGTCGGGAGTGCGCGCGCTGCCCCCCGACCTCGTGGAGGCGGCCCACGCCTACGGGGTCAAAGGGCGGAGCTTCTATCGTCGGGTGCTCTTACCGGGTATCTTCCCCGCGCTCGTGACCGGGTCGATCACCGCGTTCGGGGGCGGCTGGAACACGCTCATCGTCGCGGAGTACCTCAACCTCGAGAACGGCCAGCAGCTCAGCGTGCTCGGGATCGGGCAGCTGATCGATATCGGCCAGCAACTTCAGTCGAGCGGCTACGCATTGATGGCGGTCGCCCTGCTCACGCTCGTCGCGACGGTCATCACCATCAATGAGGTCATATGGAAGCCGCTCTACCGCCGGGCCGTCACTCAGTACCGGTACGATTGAGGGGCCGGGACGAGGTCGGTCGCGCGGAGGGATAGGATGGCGCTGATCCGGGTCGAGCACGTCTCGAAGAGCTTCGCGTCCCGGCATACCTCGATCTCGATCATGCAGGACATCAGCTTCGCGGTCAAGGACTCGGACTTCCTTGCGATCGTGGGGCCGTCGGGGTGCGGCAAGTCGACCCTCCTGCGGTTGATCCAGGGCCTTGACCGGCCCACGAAGGGACAGATCTTCTTTCGGGACCAGGCGGTCGACCAGGTCTGCCGCCAGATGGCGATGGTCTTCCAGAACTTCGCCCTCTACCCCTGGCTCACGGTCGCCCAGAACGTGGCGTTCGGGCTCGAGGCGCTGGGCTGGCCGCCCGAGCGGATCGCCCCGCAGGTCGAGCGGTACATCTCCGTCATCGGGCTCGATGGATTCCAGGAGGCCTATCCGCGGGAGCTCTCGGGGGGGATGCGCCAGCGGGTCGGCTTGGCCCGGGCCCTGGCGGTGGAGCCGGCGGTGCTGCTCATGGACGAGCCGTTCAGCGCCCTCGATCCGCTCACGGCCGCGAACCTCCGGGACGAGGTGCTCCAACTCTGGCGCGACCCGCAGCTACCACCCGAAGCGGTCCTCCTGGTCTCCCACAACATCGAAGAGGCGATCGAGCTCGCCGACCGGGTCATCGTCCTCTCTCGCCGCCCGGGGCACCTCCTCGCCGAGGTAGCGGTCAATCTCCCCCGTCCCCGCGACCGGAAATCGGCGGCGTTCTACGACCTCACCGACCGGGTTTACTCCCTGATCACCCAGGGGGGTCCACCGGCGGGAGGGCCGTCGGGGGACGGAGGGGCCTCCCCCGTGGGATAAACGCTTATAGTCCGGACCCCGCGTAGGGAGGATTCCCCCGAGTCGAACCGTGCCGACCGCATACCCCAAGGCGAGCCCCACCGAGATGATGGGGCTCCTGGTGCTCCTCAACTCCCACAAGGGCGCCGAGGACGTCGCGCTGCTCGCCGACGACCTCGACCTCGAGATCGACGAGATCCTCCCCTCGCTCGAGTTCGCCGAGGTCCTCGACTTCGTGAAGGTGAGCGACGGTCGGGTCGTCTTCACCGACCTCGGAAAGCGGCTCGCGGGCGGCACAATCCGGGAGCGGAAGTCGATCCTGCGAGACCAGCTCAAGCGGACCACGCTCTTCCGGACGCTCCTGCGGGCGCTCGAGAGCGCGCCCGAGCACTGCCTCTCCGACGAGGAGCTCGGCCAGATCATCTCCCTGACGACCGCGCCGGCCGAGGAGGCCGTGCAGAACATCGTCAACTGGGGGCGGTACGCCGACCTCTTCCGCTACGACACGGACCACCGCCGCCTCGTGATGGTCCGGCGGCCCTCCAGCCGCCCCGGGGCGAACCGCCCACCCCCGTCGGGCGGGCCGGCGACCCCGACCGGCAATGCCCCGTCCGTCGCACGGGCCGGTAAGTCCGAGGCGGTCCCGGTCGACCCCGGCTCGCGGACGGCCGGTCTCGCCTCGATCAACGCCTAACGGCTCGCGGTCGCCCCCGCGCCTCCTCGTTGCGTCGCGCATCGTGGGGGCTAAATCTCCGCGCGGCGTTGTCGAAGGCGTCCTGCCCATGACCGAGCTTCGGATCCTTGGGGTTCCCGGCAGCTTGCGAAAGAACGCCTACAGCCTCGGGCTGCTCCACGCGGCGGCCGAACTCGCGCCCTCCGAGGTCCATATCGAGATCGCCGACATCCGCGGCTTCCCGCTCTTCAACCAGGACGACGAGACGAACCCGCCCGAGGTCGTCCGCCGCTTCAAGGAGAAGGTCCGGGCGGCCGACGCGGTCCTCTTCTCGATCAACGAGCACAACTACGGGCTCTCGGCCGCCGAGAAGAACGTCATCGACTGGTGCTCGCGCCCGCACAACGACAACGCCTGGAACGGAAAGCCGGCGGGGATCATGAGCGCCTCCACCGGCATGATCGCCGGCGCGCGGGCTCAGTACGAGCTGCGCCAGTCGATGGTCTTCATCAATATGTTCCCGATCAATCGGCCCGAAGTGATGGTCCCCTTCTGCGCCCCGAAGTTCGATGCTCAGGGCCGTCTGACGGACGAGGTCAGCCGAAAGTTCATCCGTGACCACCTGGTCGAGCTCGCCCGGTTCACGCGCGTGCTGAAGCACGAGCATTGAACCCGAGCGGGCCCGGCGGGCCGAGGACCCAAACTTTAAGCGAGCCCGGACCTCCCCGCCTTCCGCGGGCACGTAGATCAGCGGAAGATCGCTGCTTTCGCAAAGCAGAGGTCGGGGGTTCAAATCCCCCCGTGTCCATTTCCACGGCTTTCCAAGGAGAGACCCCGGCGGCTGAGCCCTCCGTGTCGGGGATCCTAATCCGCGCCGGTTCCTTGACGGTACGGAAACATGTCGCGGCGGCCCGCCGCCCGCATGCGGCCCCGGGGGTTTCGCCTTGCATTGAATGTCCCCGAGGCGTCGACCCGGGTCCTTGGGCCATCGGGGCGATAGACGACCACGAGCCTCGACCCGGCAAGGTCTCCCTCGATTTCCTCGATCGATCATCTGCTCCGTCAGAGCGGACCCACTTCACGCCGCCAACGCGCTGCTGAACCACGCGCGCGTCGGAGCCTCGACATCCATCTGCCAGAAGAGGGCGTTCATTTCGCCGCGGTGCTGGAGCTCTTCCTCGATCAGGTGCCAGATGATAGTACGAAGGTTCGACCTCATTTCAAACAGTTTGCCGTTCCCCTGCTCTCCTCGGACAACGAAACTCTGATCGAGTCGGGCCGGGGTCAGCGACTTCGCCAGGGCCTGACTGGCACGGCCGATGCGACCCGCCGCTCGCCGTATTTCGGACGGCGACAGATTTCCCTTCACCTCGGTATGGGATTCCTGGCGATTCCGGGGAACGCTATCGAGCCACCAAACGTTGTTGTCGAGGATGTGAAGGAAGATATCCTGAATCGAAGGGAAGGACGCGCCCCGATCCCGGAGGCGTTCCTTCGGCGGCAACTCCAGCAACTTCTCCAGGTAGCCCTTTCGCGTCTCCACGAGCCACTGGATCCACGCCCTCGCCAAGTCCACTTCCGAGATGCTGCGCCCCGGGGATTTTTGCTTCGGTCCCGAGGCCCGAGCCCCTCGGTTGGTCATGATATGCTCCCTTCCGCCGACCCCGGCTCTGCGTCCCCTTACTTCTTCGGAAAGTGCGAAACCTCCCAAAGATTCCCTTCGGGATCCTCGAAGAACGCAAACCGCTGTCCGTCCGGTCGAGTGGCAGGCGGCTGCAAGAACCGAACCCCCTTCTGGCGGAGCTCCTCATACGCGCGGTCCGCATCGTCCAAGAAAACCGCGAAGTAGTTTCGCTGAACAAGGTGCTCCTCCGGTCGAACCCGCTCCTTCGGTATCTCGCGAGAGAGTCCCAGGGCAGAGACTAATGCGACTCCAGGCCCACCTTTGTCGCCGAACTTCAAGTACGCGAAATTGTCCGAGAGCTCCGCAACCTTCAGCCCCAGCTTGTCACGATAGAACTCAGCGCACCGCTTGACATCACGGACGGTCAGAGCGTATGCGTTGACGTGGTCAATCTCCACTCTCTCTACCTCCCCAGCGGCTGTCGAAGAGTAGCGATTCGCCCATAAAGCCGATTCGTTGGCTGAATCCTCACGCGATAGCATGCAACCGAACAACCGCCAG
>JAKACD010000090.1 GCA_021821785.1 Thermoplasmata archaeon | reverse complement strand
CCATGGCGGGGCAGCTAAACCCCGCAGCGACCCGGTGCGCCTTCGAGAACCGGCGGCTCCCGGCCGACCGTCTCCCCATCGCCCTTCGCCGGGGGCCGAGAGCCCTCCGTCGCCTCCGCACCGGGGTTATGAGGCGAGACCTCCTCCGACTCGCGTGGAGTCGATCGATGTCCTCGTGGTCGGCGCCGGCCCCGCCGGGTCCACGGCGGCCTACCGTCTCGCAAGCGCCGGGCATCGGGTCGTCGTCGTGGAGGAACATCCGAAGGTCGGCGAGCCGGTGCAATGCGCGGGCCTCGTTTCCCGCCGGGTCCTCGACCTCGCCGGCGCGGAGTCGTTCGTCCGCACCTCCGTTCGCGGCGCGGCGGTCTACGGCCCCGGGCTCGGGTCGACCTCCTTCCGCGCCGAGGCGCCGAGAGCGTACGTCATCGACCGGCACGGGCTCGACGTCTACCTCGCGGACCGGGCCGCGCGATCCGGGGCGGAGTACCGCACCTCGACCCGGTTCGACCACCTCCTCCCGACAGCGCCGCCGGACCGGATCGCGGTGCGTCTCGCGCACGCCGAAGGGACCTCGACCGACCTTGCCTGCCGCCTCGTGATCGGGGCGGACGGCGTCGCCAGCGCGGTCGCCCGGGCGTTCCGCCTCCGTCGGCCGGTCGAGATCTTGCCGGCGTTCGAGGCGGAGATCCCGAACAGCCCGGGCGACCCGGAGATGGTCGAGGTCTACCTCGGCCGTCACATCAGTCCCGGCCTCTTCGGCTGGTGGATCCCCGACGGAGCCGGCGGAGCGCGGGTCGGCGTCGCGGTCGACGCCGACGGGACCCCGGCCCGGGTCTACTACGAACGGCTGCGGGCCCATCTCGCCCGTCGGTTCGGAACGCCGCTCGGCTCGGCGACGGCCTACCTCGCCTCCGGGATCCCGATCGGAACGCTGCCGAAGACCTATGCCGACCGGGCCCTCCTCATCGGGGACGCGGCGGCCCAGGTGAAGCCGCTCTCGGGGGGAGGGATCTTCACGGGCATGCGGTGCGCGGAGATCGCGGCCCAGGTCGCGCACGGGGCCCTCGCGCGGAACGACCTCGGGGCGGGAGCGCTCGCCGAGTACGACCGCCTCTGGCGCGCGGAGCTCGGCGAAGAGTTCCAGCGGGCGCTCTACCTTCGACGGGTCTTCACGCGGCTCAACGACGCCGACCTCGACCGGGTGATCGAGGCGCTGAAGGACGCGGGGTCCCGGGCGACGATCGTGGCGTTCGGCGACATCGACTTCCCGACGCACGTCGTGCGGGAGCTCCTCCGCACCTCCCCGTCGCTCGTTCGGCTCCTGCCGAAGGCGCTCGGAGCCTGGGTGGGGGGCTCGGCCTACCGCGCCCCCGATCTCGAGCCGGGCCCCTTGCGGAAGTAGAGCCACGCTCCGACCCCGACGCAGGCGAAGCCGGCGACGAGGATCGCGCCGAGAGCCCAGTCGAAACTGTTCCCGGCGATGTAGATCGCCGTCTCGGGGGTGACCCCCGAGACCCCGAGGACCGAGAGGTTGAGGGTCGTGCTGCCGTTCGGAAGCTCGGTCGCGGCGAGCCAGGTCGCGGTCGAGAACCAGCCCCGGGACTCGAGGCGATAGGCGGTACCGTTCGACGCGAGCGTGAACGCGACGGCGGTCCGCACCGCGAACTCCCCGCGGGGGGTGGAGCTGGAGGTCGCCACCCCGATGGAGCCCGGGACCGTCCGCCCGGGGGAGATGGTGCCGAGCGAAACGTTCACTGAATCCCCCGAGCCGGACGGGGTCGAGAGTACCGGTGCCCCGGCGACCGGCAGGAGCGAGGTGGCATTCCCGGGGAACTGGTTGAACGCATACACCGCGAGGGTCACCACGACCCCCGAGAGCGCGCTCGAGAGCGGGTCGGAGACGGTGAACGCGAGCGTTCCCGAACCACCGGGGTTGAGGTCCGGGCCGGTCAAGTTCCCGAGGAAGTCCCGGTCGAGCGCGATGTTGAGCGGAGGGTACGGGGAGGCGACCGCCGGCGCCGTGCCGGCGAACAGGAGCAGGATCGCTCCGAGCACGACCAGCCCGAGCCTCACGCGGGCGCCGGGCGGCCGGTACGGTCGGGCAGCGGTCCTACGCACCGGGGTCCTCCGGGAACCGTCCGCTCTCCGCGAGCGCGACGAGCCGCCGGATCCGCTCCAAGGTCTCCTCCCGCCCCCGTCGACCGCCGACCCCCAGGAGGCCCGGCAGCACGGAATCCGAAAGGGGGGCGAGGCGCAGCGCCTTGTACAGCGCCCGAGCGAGGACGCGCGGCTGCCCGGTGAGCTCCACCGCGTGCAGGTCGGCGCGAAACTCCTCCCGCCGGGTCAGCGCGTGGGCGAGGAGCGCGAGCACCGGGTCCCAGCGCATCATTCGGGACAAGGTGCGGAAGAAGGTGAGATACCGGCCGTCGAGGTCGCGGACGTGGCCGAGCTCGTGCGCGAGCACGGCGTCCCACTCGTCGGGGGAGAGCTCGGCGAGCAGCGACTCGGAGATCAGCACGACCTCGCGCCGCCGAAGCAGTCGGCGACCGCCGCGCTCGACCAGGGTGAAGGTGAACGCCTCGGGTCGTTCGGACGCGAAGACATAGAGCGTGGGCGCCGAGGGCGGCGCCGAAAGTCGCGCCGGCCAGTCGAGGGTCCGCGGGTGCAGCATGAGAAGGAATCCCCGGCCGACCGCCTGGCTCAAGAGGAAAGCGACGAAGAAGACCAGGACCGCCCCGGCGGCGCCGATCAGCCAGAAGGCGAGGAACTGCTGGTCGAAGATCGTGAGCGGAGCGGCGAAGAGCCGGAGCACCGCGGGCCACCCCCCGTTCGCGAGCACCCAGACGAGCACCGAGGTCGCGAGCAGCGCCCAGGTGCCGAGGAAGACGGCGGCCAGCCGGAACACAAGGGCCGATTCGGATCGGCGGTAGGACACGAGGAGGGCGGTGCCCAGCGCGACCCAGAGAAGGATCGGCAGGTAGGTGAGCCCGAGGAGGCCGAGCGGCATGCGCGCGTCGGAGGGGCTCAGTCGAGGCCGAGCCGCCGCCGGAGTTCCCGCTCCTGGGCCGGATCGAGCTTCGCGATCTCCTCGTTCAGATGAACGACCCCCGTCGGGCCGAACGTGGCCACGACGCCCCGCAGCAGGTTGACG
>JAKACD010000026.1 GCA_021821785.1 Thermoplasmata archaeon | reverse complement strand
ATCGACACGGAGTGAGCGCGGAGGTCCGCCGACCGCCGTTGGGAGGCACCGTGGGCCAACACGGGCTCGCGGCAGCGAGACTCGAGTTGGATTGGCACCCCGGCGCCCGTACGAGAGATTGGGATACGTTGCGGCCGTGACCGAAGCGTGCCCTCCATTTCCACGAGCGGAACCACGGCGGGTCCCGTCTGGATGAGCTCGAAAGGCTAGATTGCCGCTCTCCGATGTGCTAGGGTCGGAGACGAATGCGCGAGAAATCCGAGCCTTGTCAACGAGGCTTCACCATGACCTATTATATCACCCATATCATTAGTGATATGGTGCCAACGATGTGCGAGGGATGCGGGTGTCGGGGATACGCGGCGAGACATGGTGGAGGTTGCGGATGCCGCGGGCCCGGGGGACCGATGTGGGCGTCGCGCGATTACTTGAGAAACACGGATCGCGTGGACCTTCAGGATTACGTCGAGGACCTCCGGGCAGAGACCCAGCGGGTCGAACGGATCCTCAAGGAACGGGTCTCTGAGAAGGACTGAGCGCAGGCCTCGGTTCGGATGAACGCGGCAGAGTTTGGCCCTCGGTGCCGCTGCGGTCCGTTCCGGGTACGGTTCTTTCCTCCCGGCCTCCTCCGGCCCCTTCTCCTTCGGGTGCTCGGGGAAGGGCCAAGGACGGGGTTCGCGTTGATTAACGAGGTGACCCGGCGAACTGACGGTCAATGGACTCCGGGTCCGGCCGCAATCTATCCGGCCCTTCGGGAACTCGCGGAGGAGGGTTTCGTCCGTCGAGCTCCCGGGGGTCCCGGCCTTCCCCGGGCGTACTCCCTTACGCCGAAGGGGCGAAAGGTGGTGGACGAATGGGAGGAGATGAGACGGTCCGGGCGTGACGAGTTGAGGTCCTTGAGGCGACTGTGGGAAAAGATTTGAAGTGCCGAGAGCCGCCCCCCGTCTGGAAGCGCCGTCGTCTCGGCTCACGAACCAGCGTGCTTTCTGGAATAACCGCTATCGGGGGGATCCCGAATTCTTCGGTGGCAGGCAACGTACCCGTTGATGGGCCGTTGTTGCCCGGGAACCGGTCCGAGGACCCTCGTTCCTTCCTATAGGATTGCAGGGCCTCGCCCGCCCAGGAAACCACGCTAGAAGACCGCCGCTCCCGGCCGCTCCTTCGGCATCGCGACCGAGAGCCCCACGTCCCGGGACTCCGCGAGTTCGTACATCATCTCGGCCAGAACCAGTTCCTCCCACGCGGCGCCCGTATTGATGATGATCCGGGTGGAGGTTCGGTCGTGTATCGATCCGTCTAATATTCCTTCGCTGAGCGGGCGGAGCTTGGCACGTCGCGCGTCCGGCTCGAAAAGACATCCCGGACCGCTCGCCTGCGCGACGCTGTCGGTCCAGATGCGGTTCGCCGAGTCCAGTAACCGAACGTCGATCTCGGGACGTCGATATGCGCTGATGCTCAGGAGCAGCTTCGGCTCGGCGACCATCTCCGGGGTGACGACCGTGCTCTCTGCCGAGGTCACGAGGACGATCGCCGGCACGCACCGGATGACTTCGGAGGCGTCTTGGCCAAGCTCGACCCGAAGACCGAGGGCACGCTCCGCCCATGCGCAGAACTCTTCTCGCCGAGTTGGGGACGGGCTCCACGCGAGCACCCGGCTCAGTCGCGACGTGGCGGCGATGCAGGCGAGGGCGTTCCGTGCCTGGTCACCGGTGCCAATCAGCCCGAGCTCTCGAACGCCCGGCTCCGCGAGGTGGAGAGCTGCAGCCAGGGCGGCCCCGGTACGGAGATTCCCGACGAGCCGTCCGACGAAGACGGCCCGAACGTCCATGGCGGAATACCCATAGAGGGCCACCACCTGTTCCCCACGGTCGTATCCCTCGGCGTTGTAAGCGTAGGATCGGTAACCGAGCAGGTCTTCCGAAGGAATCGCAGCTCCCTGCCACGCCAGGAACACCCCACGGGCGTCGAAGCGGCTCCGGGGGAACGGCACGACATCTCCACGGGCGTCGGCTCGGTACCCCGCTTCGATGCGCTCTACCACCTTGGGGATGTCCACCAGCCCTTGGAGATCGAGGTCTCGAAGAATCCGCAGAACGATCGCCGGCCCTACCCAGAGCGCGTCCTGATAATGGGCTTGTGGGCTCGGGGTCTCGGAGGCGCTTCGCGAGCGCATCGGGGTCATTGACCCGGAATAAGGACACCACCCCCGGCCGAGCGACGACCGCGACGAGATTGACGCGATCCCGCATCCGTCACGGAAGCCGCCTATTCATGGTGTCGAGCTGGGGGTACATTCAGCGCTGGGCGATGGTCGGACGTGCCTGGGTCTCCCAGTCGTGGAACTCATGACCCCCGGTCTCTGACCAGAATGAGGTAGAGGGTCCGGCGTATCGGGGGGAACGCATGGGTATTTCTTACGTCGGGATTCGCGTGACCGACCTCACACGCTCGCTCCGGTTCTATATTGATGGCCTTGGTTTGCGCGAACGAAAGCGTGGCACGATGAGCCACGGAGGTACATGGGTCAGTCTCGAGGACACGGAGACCCACTTCCAACTCGAGCTGAACTGGTATCCGCCGGAATCTCCCTACGCCACCCCGTTCGTACCCGGCGAAGGACTCGACCACCTTGGCCTCGATGTTGACAACGCCCGGTCGATGATCGACCGGCTCCGTACGATGGGAGCGAAGGTCGCGGTCGAACCGTGGATCGGGCAGAATGAAAGGTGGAGGACCGGGTTGTGCCGAATGAAGGAGAAGCACCGACCGCACACCGACCCTGGTAGAGGGGAATCCTGCGAAGGGGGCGGCGTCGGTTCGACCTCGAAGACGAGCTCGGCGAAGCAGTCAGTCACGGCGCCACCCCCGGAAGCGTTTCAGGGGGGTGGGGGATAGGGCTGGAGTCGCGTCCGGCAGCCCGGTAACGGTGTTCTCCGGGGCTCGATCCTCGTATGGGTTCTATAAGGAAATAGTTACGGGCCCGCCGGGATTCGAACCCGGGTTTGAGGCTCCGGAGGCCTCCGTGATATCCAAGCTATACTACGGGCCCAGTGTCGAGCGGGGTTGCGTGAACGATGGGACCTTATCGGCTTTGCCGGGCCCGCGGCGCCTAGGCATCCTGAATCTCCCGCGGACGATGCGACCGGGCGGGGGACCCGGGTGAACCGCGGCCCACGGGGGATAGATAGGAGGGGGCGCCGTAGCGGACCTCGGTGGGAGTGCCGATTGGCAGCGCCATGTCGGGGGCCGAGGGGCCGGTCGTCTACGCAGCGCTCCTCTTCGCCGGGCTGATCGTCGGACTCTTGCTTCGCTTCCTCCTCACGCTGATCGTGGTCGTGACGGCCGTCGCGATCGTCGGTGTCTGGCTCCTCGGCTGGCTCGATCCGGCCGCGCTCTCGCAGTGGCCGACGTGGGTGAACCAGTACCTCGGCGGTCGTTTCGTGGGCAGCGAGATGTTCTTCACGCTCGGCGGTCTCGTCTTCCTCGCCGGGGTTCTTCTCGGTGGGCTCCTCACGAGCCGCCTTCGCGCGCTCGAGCGGCCGATCCCCTCGGGGTGAGGGCGCGCTGCTCTCTCCTCACGCCGACGGCGGCCGGGACCGGCGGGCCGACGCGGGGAGCGAGGCCCGGTACTCGCGCTCGAGAGAGCGGCCGAGCCGTTGCCAGAGCTCCTCGAGCTCCCGTTGCAGCGAGGCCCGCGGGGGGTTCCGGCCGCCGAGGGAGGTCGCGCGTCGGTCCCCCCGGAGCGTCAGCTCCGTGTTTCCGTCGGGCAGCGAGCGGAGCCGGTAATCGAGGCAGAAGTAGCGGTAGTTCCCGTCCGAGTCGGCGTGCCAGTGATCGGGCGGGTCGAGCTCCACCCGGGTGCGCTTCCAGACCCAGCCGCGCGGCGTCTCCTCGAGGTCCTCGAAGAGCACCTGACGGCGGGAGCGGGCGAGGAGGCGGCGCGCATAGCGCTCCCCCGCGAGCCGGCCGTCCTCGCCGGAGTAGTCGGTGCACCATCGGAAGACGTAGGGAACGGGAGCGGCGAAGGTCGCACGGATCTCGTAGGTCGCCCACCCCGACCTCGGGCCGGTCGGTCGGTGGGCTCTCCCCATGGCAGGACCGTTCAACGAACGGGGTCGGCGGGCTCCGGCGCGCTCATGCCGAGGCGGACTTCGGCCCCTTGCCCTTCGCGGGCGGGGGGGCCTTCGACTCGGAGTACCCGCAGCGTCCGCACGAGCGGCGGTCCTTGTGCTCGGCGAGGAACGTACCGGGACCGCACTTCGGGCAGGAACGGTGGGTGCGGGTGAGACTGTCGCCTTTGACCTCGTAGAGGCCGACCCGGGCCTTCGCCACGTCGGCTCACTCCTTCTTCTCGGACGCGGGTGCGGGCGGAGCCGCCTCCGCAGCGGGGGTCGGACCCTTCGCCGCCTTCTCGACGAGGCCGTTGCGCACGAGGATGTGCTCCCGCTCGGTCGCCTTCGCGGAGTCGGCCGACTCGTACACCAGGGCCTCGCCCCGCGTCACCGCGGTCCCGTAGCGGGCGTGCATCCGCTCGATGATGACCCGGTCCTTTGGTGCCTTGACGAGCTTCGACAGCTCGGCGCGGACCTGGTCCCGGCTCGGAGTGGCGGCAGTCGCATGCGCGACCTCGAACGCCAGCTCGTGGCGCTTGAGGAGGGGGTTGGCCCGATCGTCGAGGATCTTAATCTCCAAGGTCGATTCTCCTGAGCTCCATCTGACCGATGAGGTGCCGCACGTGTTCCTTCGATACCGCGTCGACGCGGACGAAGGAGACCCCCTCACCCGGGATGCCGTATATAACGGTGGCCCCGGCCGGAAGCGACTCGATCAGCGCGAGGGAGCCGAGGTCCTCCTCGCCGTCGACCTCGATGAGTCCCCCACCCGCCGCGATCAGCTCCCGGACCGCGACGCGGAGACGCTCGGAGAGGCAGCCCGCCGGGTTCTTCACTCGGACCCGGCGGACCCGGGCGAGCGCGCGGAACGACTCGGGCGGCACCGGCTCGTTGCGTCGGGTCTTGTAGTCCACGATCGCGACCAGCGGCAGGCGGTCGAGCTCGAGCGCCCGCGCCGTGACCCGGTCCCCACAGGTCGCGAACGTCCCGAGGGCGCGGATCCGTCGGTCCGCCTCCTCTCCCGCGTAGACCGGGCCGTACTTCTCGGCCAGCGTCGATCGCAGGGAGGCCGGGACCGCCCAGACGCGGTCCTCACTTGACGCGGAGCGCGTACCGGCCCGCGGCATGGATCCCCATCTTGCGAGCGATCTCCGACTTCTCGGGGTCCATCACCACGAGATACCCCTGCCATTCGCGGGAGACCTCGCCCCCGCACCGGGGGCACTTCGCCTGGTCGGTGATCGAGCGACAGTTCTTGCAGGCCCTGAGGTTGATCATGGAACGTCCTGCGCGCTCACCCGGCGCTCGGCTCCGTCTTGGCCGCGGCCTTCGCCGCCGGGGCCGCCTTCGCGGCCGGGGCAGCCTTCTTTGGGGCGGCCGCCGGTTTCTTGCCTCCCTTCTCCTCGGCCTTCTTGTGGAGTTCCTGGATCCACTCGAAGCGGCCCAGGGCGGGCTGGCGCATCGTGAGGCCGATGCGGCTGTCGCGGGGAGAGATCTCGGAGAGGGAGAGGGAGACGACCCGGGCCCGGACCTTGTAGCCGACCTTGAGGTCCTTCTTCGACTCGACCCCGACGAGCCGCTGGTTGTGCTCGTCGATGTTCACCCGGTCGTCCATGATCTGGCTCACGTGGAGCAGCCCGTCGAGCGGGCCGAACCGGACGAAGGCCCCGAACTTCCGGATCTCGACGACCGCCCCCTCCACGACCTCCTGGATCTCCGGCCGGAAAAGGAGGGCCTCGTACTCGACCTCCTGGTACACGCCCCCGTCCCCGTGGATGATGTGGCCCTCGCCGACCGCGGTCACGTCCCGGATCGTCACCGCGAGGCTGGCCCCGTCGACGAGCTTGCCCTCGAACTGTTGCTGCGCGAGCTCGGTCAAGACGTTGGAAAGCTCGGGACCGAGCCGCTCGGGCGGGATGCGAACGACATCCCGTCGGTGGTCAAGATAGTACATGTGCCGCGCGCGAGTGGGGGGTCCTATAAAGTAGTTGGGGTGCGGGCGGCCGAGCCGCCCAAGGCCTCGCTCGCGGCTCCCCCTTCGGCCCCGCGACCGGGGGCGAGGTCGATCGACTACGGGCCCAGCTTCTGGCCGCAGACGGGGCAGTAGGTGTACGCTCCGAACGGATGGACCCGGCCGCAATTCCGACAGGCGATCTGGCCCGTCCCGAGGGGAGCCGCGGCGTACCCACCGTAGGCGGGTGCCGACCCGGCCTGCTCGCGGATCGCGTCCCCGAGCTTCACGTACCCGACGAGGTAGAGGATCCCCGGGAGGAGCCCCACGAAGAGCGAGAGGATGCCGAGGACGAGCGTCGGTCCGAGCGCCGCCGAGTACTCGCCCCGCTGAATGCGCAGGTACGAGAGCGTGTACGCATAGTACAGAAAGACCACGACCAGGAGGCCTACCCCGACCGCGGCCGCGACGGCGGCGCCGGCCCACGGGTACGGGAAGAGCACCGAGAAGCCGAAGAACCACACGATCCCGGCGAGGACGATCACGCCTCCGATCGCCTGCAGAATGAGGCCGACCAGGACGAGCGTCTCGGCGCCTTGGGCGGAGGGGGGGCGCAGCCGTACGGCAGAATATCCCGCGCTCGGGGTCGGGTAGGCAGCGGACATCGATCCCCCTAACCGCGATCCTCCATCTCTACTCTTCGTCAACCGTCCCTTACGCTCGCCCGGCGCCCCGACGGGAACCGACCGGCCGGAGGCAGGAGGGGAGGGGACGCGCGGGGGTCACGGGACCGGTTCAGGGAGCTCCGAGGCCGAGCGCCCGGTCCGTGATCCGGATGGAGGTCGCGGCGTCCGGGGCGAGGTCGAACATCGCGCGGATGGCATCGATGTTCTCGGGGACGACGATCGACTCCTGATGGATCGCCTGGAAGAAGTAGAGGTCCCGCCCGTCAAGCCGTAGGCCGGCCTCCCAGACGACGTTCTCCATCATGTCGTTGAACCCGATCCCCCGGTCGCGGGCGTACTCCATGACCTGGGGCGTGCCGTCCGCATGCTCCCAGGGGGCGAAGACATGGAACCGGGGCGTTCCACGGAACGCCGCGAGCACCTCCGGGGCGTCGGCCGGGGCACGATCGAGCGTGACGTGGTTGACGTGCACGTGCATCAGCGTTGTCGGCACGACGACCGCGGTGGTCGCGATTGAGAGATCGGGAAAGACGGTTCGGACGTCGGGTCCGTGATGGGAAGGAAGCTGGAAGGTCGGGAGGATGCCGTTGATTGGCCCCTTCTTCGACTCCGCGGGATCGGCGCCGCGTCGCACGAGGGTGGCTTCCCAGTGCTCGACGCCCCAGCGCGCTCGCAGGACGGCCGCGGCTCGGACGAGCCCGGTCGTGTTGCACGAGACCACGCGCACGGAGCGCTTCCCGCGGCAGACCTCGTAGTTCGCGAGCGCGCTGAACGACGCCTCGGCGACATCGGCCTTCTCGCCGCCTTGGAAGACCGCGCGGATCCCGGCCGCGTCGTAATGATGTCGATTCTCCCGGCCCACCTTCTCCGGAGCGGCGTCGACGACGACGTCGACCCGGGAGAACAGTTCGCTCGCGGTCCCCGCGAGTCGGAGACCGGCCCGGTCGAACTCCTCGGCCTTCCCGTCCCCGGCGACGTACAGAGGATACCCCTTCTCGGCGGCCCGACGAGCCTCGAAGCTGGGGCGGGTCTTGGTGACGCCGACCAGCTCCAGGTCCGGCTGCCGCGCGACCGCATCGGCGACGCGCTTACCGATCGTCCCGAACCCGTTGACCGCCACGCGGACCTTCATCCGGAGCGCCTCGGCCGGTCGGAGCCGACCTGAGGATAAAGGGGTTCCCCGGCCGACCCGGCCTCCGCCGAGCACAGGCTAAATCCTTCCGCGTGCGTCGGCCGCCGATAGCATGGATTTCCGTCTGACCGACGAGGAGGAGGCGTTCCAGAGCGCCGTCCGGCGCTTCGGGGACAAGGTGCTGCGCACCCACGAGCGGACGATCGACGCCGAGGGCCGCATCCCCCCCGAGGTACTGAAGCCGATGGCAGAGCTCGGTCTGCTCGCCATGCCGGTGCCGGCCGAGTACGGCGGGATGGGCGCTTCCGCCGCGCTCACCGAGCTCGCCGCGGAGGAGGTCGGGCGGGGCGACTTCTCCATGGCGACGGCGGTCTTCTTCCTCCTCGAAGCCGGCTGGGGCTACATCCTGAGCCGCTACGGAACCGAGGAGGCGAAGCGGGAGGTCCTGCCGGCGGTCTGCGGCGGAAAGGCGTTCCTCGGGATCGCCAGCACCGAGCCGACCGGGGGCAGCGACCTCGCCGGGATGCGCACGACCTCGCGCCGGGACGGGGCGTCCTTCCGGCTCCGGGGCGAGAAGGCGTTCGTCTCGGGGGTCGAAGAGGCGAAGAGCCTCGGGGGGGGCCACCTCACGCTCTCGAAGTCCGACACGGGGGGGTTCAACTTCCTTTACGTTCCCACGCAGAGCGAAGGCGTCGCCACGCAGCGCTTTCACAACATGGGCCGCATGGGGATATCGACCGGCGGGCTCACCTACCAAGACGTTCGCGTTCCGGAGAAGTACCTGGTCGGCGCCGAAGGCAAAGGGTTCGAGTACGCGATGGAGGGGTTCTCGGTCGCGCGGACCTACGTGAGCGCCGCCTGCGTCGGGGCGGCGGAACGGGCCCTCGAGACCGGCATCGCCTACATCAAGGAGCGGAAGGCGTTCGGCCAGCCGCTCGGCAAGTTCGAGGGGATCCAGTTCGAGCTGGCCGACCTCTATACGCAGGTCGAGGCGGTGAAGTGGCAGTGCCGCCGGGCCGCCTGGCTGCTCGATACCTACACGCTGAAGGGCGATCGGTCCCACCGCTCGGAGGTCGACCGCGCCGTCGCCTCCGTGAAGCTCACCGCTCCGCAGATCGCCTTCGAGAGCGTGAAGCGCGTCATGATGTGGTTCGGCGCGGCGGGGTACACGAAGGATGTCGGGCTCGAGCTCGGCTTTCGCGGGATCATGTCGTACCTCGTCGGGGCCGAAGGCGGCCTCAACATCATGCGGATCATCCTCGGCCGCGAGCTCTTGGGTAAGGAGTTCCTTCCCTACAAGTGAACCCGGTATGCCGAGAGGGCGGTCGGGGGCGCGGGCGATCGACGAACGCGCCTTCCACTCTTGGCTCGCCGCGCATCTCGCGGCAGGTCGATCCGGGCTCCTTCCGCTCGGCGACGACGCGGCGGCGCTCCGGCCCCCGCGCGGGGCCGTCGCCGTCCTGACGACCGACGCGCTCGCCGAAGGCACGCACTTCCTCCGGGACTCCGACCCCGGGGCGATCGGGGCGGCAGCGGTCGCGGTGAGCCTCTCCGACCTCGCCGCGAAGGGGGCGACCCCGGCGGCGATCCTCCTCGCGGTGCTCGTGCCGCCAGGGACCCCGAGCTCCTGGGCCGCCCGCGTGGTCCGCGGGGCCGAGCGAACCGCGCGCCGGTACGGGGCGGCGATCGTCGGCGGCGACACCAAGCCCGGTCGCCAGCGGGCGGTGGTCGGGTTCGCGCTGGGGTGGGGTCGGCCCGATCGGCTCTCGCCCCGCACTGGGGCCGAGGCAGGAGACCTCCTCGTGCTGACGGGCACCGTGGGCCGCGGAGGGCTCGCCGCGGCTCGCCGGCGCACCGGCGCGGGGCGGCGACGGGCCCTGGCCGATCTCCTCGCCGTGGAGCCGCGGGTCGCCCAGGGCCGGGCCCTCGCTCGGTACGCGCACGCGATGCTGGACACCTCCGATGGGCTCGCGGAGGCCGCCCGGCTCCTCGCGGCGGCGAGCCGGCAGCGTATCGTGGTCGAGGCGGAAGCCCTCCCGCTCGCCCCCGGGATCGACCGGACGGGGCGTCCTGGGTCGGCGTGGGAGCGGATCGCCTTCTTTGGGGGGGACTACGAGCTCCTCGCGACACTGCCGCGGGATCGCCTCTCCGCCGCCCAACGCGCCGTCCACCGGGTGGGGGGACGCCTCACTTCGATCGGGGTCGTCACCCCGGGCCGGGGCGCGGTGCTTCGAGAGGCCGGGCGCGAACGCCCGATGCCCGAGACCGAGTGGCAACCGTTCCGCTCCCCGTATCGCAGGGGCCGCTCCTGAGCGACTCCGGCGGTGCCGTGCGCCACCGTCACAGACTTCACGTTACGCTCAAGTACAGGCTCCCGGGTTCAGTTCACCACCCGAGGTACGGGTACTATGGCGAACACGGAGTCCTCGATAAATCCGTTCGAAACGGCGAAGCAGCAGATCGATATCGTGGCCGATCTCATCGGGATCAACGACGGGACCCGCGAGGTCCTGAAGCACCCGAAGCGGGAGCTTACGGTCAACTTCCCGGTCCGCATGGACGACGGGTCGTACCGGGTGTTCACGGGACACCGCGTCCAGTACAACATGGCCCGGGGTCCGTGCAAGGGCGGGATCCGCTACCACCCGCAGGTCAGCCTGGACGAGGTCCGGGCGCTCGCGGCGTGGATGACCTGGAAGTGCGCGGTCGTCAACATCCCCTACGGCGGGGCGAAGGGTGGCGTCATCTGCGACCCGAAGCACATGTCGAAGGGCGAGCTCGAGCGGCTGACCCGCCGGTACACGAGCGAGATCTCGAGCATCATCGGGCCCGAGATGGACATCCCCGCGCCGGATGTCTACACGGACAGCCAGACCATGAGCTGGATCATGGACACCTACTCGATGCAGAAGGGCTACTCGGTCCCCGGGGTCGTCACGGGTAAGCCGTTGAGCCTCGGCGGCAGCGAGGGACGCGGCGAGGCGACGGGGCGCGGCTGCGCCTACGTCATCCGCGAGTCGGCCAAGGACCTCGGCCTCCGCGTAAAGAACGGGACCGTGGCGATCCAGGGCTTCGGGAACGCGGGGAGCGTCGCGGCGAACATCCTCGCGGAGGAGCAGGGCGCGAAGATCGTCGCGGTCTCCGACTCGAAGGGCGGGATCTACAAGGCCGACGGGTTCAACCCCCGCGCGGTCGAGGAGCACAAGCGGAAGACCGGCTCGGTCGTCGGCTTCCCGGGCGCGAAGGCGATCTCCAACGAGGAGGTCCTCGAGACCCAGGCCGACATCCTGATCCCGGCGGCGCTCGAGAACCAGATCACGAAGAAGAACGCCGACAAGATCCGGGCGAAGATCGTCGCGGAGGCGGCGAACGGCCCGACGCTCCCCGAGGCGGACACGGTGCTGTTCCAGAAGAAGATCACCGTCCTGCCCGACATCCTCGCGAACGCGGGCGGCGTCACCGTGAGCTACTTCGAATGGGCCCAGGACATCCAGGGGTTCTTCTGGCCCCTCGCCGAGGTCAACAACCGGCTCGAGCGGGTGATGGTCCAGTCGTACAACGACGTCCACAAGGTCGCGACCGAGCGCAAGGTGCACAACCGCACGGCCGCCTACGTGCTCGCGATCCAGCGGGTTGTCGACGCGATCCGGATCCGCGGGATCTACCCGTAGGCCGGGTCGGAGCGACGCGCCTCGATGGTCGACCTCCCCCGCTGTCGCCGCGCGACGTGGGCGGAGGTCGAGCGGTGGGCGGACCGCATCGCCGATGAGGTCCGGGCCCATCGCGCCCTACCCGAGACGATCGTCGCGCTGACCCGGGGCGGCTGGGTACCGAGCCGGCTCCTCTGCGACCGGCTCGGCGTGAAGCGCCTTCTCTCCGTCCGGGCGCAGCACTGGGGGGTCACCGCCACCCCGAGCGGCCGGGCCGAGCTCACCGACGGGCTGAGCGGGAAGGTCGCCGGCGAGTCGGTCCTCGTGGTCGACGACATCACGGACACCGGCGAGAGCCTCAGCCTCGCGATCGAGCACATCCGCGCGCACGGTCCGGCGCGCCTCGAAAGCGCCGCGCTCCTCCACATCAACCACTCGAAGTTCGTCCCGACCTACTTCGCCGAGGAGATCCCGCGCGAGGCGTGGGTCTGGATCGTCTTCCCGTGGAACTACTGGGAGGACGTGGCGACCCTCGCCGCCCGCGCGGCGGCGCTGACCCCGGGGATCGACGCCGTCCGGGCCACGCTAGTCGAGCGGACCGGGCTCACGGTCCCGCGCGAGGACCTCGAGCGGGTCGCGCGGCACACCTCGCTCGACGGGGCGTCGACGGCCGGCGCGCCCCCCTAGCTCAGGTCGAGCTCGCCGCGTCGTCGAGCGCCCGTCGGGCCGCGGCCCGGAAGTGCTGCTGGATGACCCCGGCGCCGATGATGAGGCCGAAGCCGCTCACGATGAGCCCGACCAGGAGCGGCAGCTGGCTCGAGTGGCTGTACCCCTCGATGTACCGCACCAGGTAGACGATCCCGTAGCTGACGAGGCCGATCCCGATGATCGAGGTGGTCGCCACCACGAACGACCGGGGGAACCGTCCCCGCGAGAACATCCGGCGGATCGCTCGGCCGGACTCCCAGACGAGCGAGGCAAAGATCCACCAGAGGAGGCCGGCCTGCAGGAACTGGACCACGCGATCGAACAGCGCCACCGTCCCGCCCCCGTAGTAGGCGTTGTACCCCTCGAGAAAGCCGACCCCGACGAGGGCGACCGCGAAGAGACCGAAGCCGAAGGCGACGGAGCCCTGGCGGATGTCCGTCGAGGCGGAGCGGATCGAGTCGATGAGCGCCTCGTCGATGTCGAACGTCCAGAAGATCAGGTAGATCCCGAGCAGGATGGCGAGGCCGATCACTCCCCAGATGAGCACGCCCCCGGCGGCGGCCATCCCGAGGATGAGCAGCACGAGAGCGAACGGCAGCACCGTCTTGGCCCGCAGCTTCGGGTCCTTGAGCGCCCGCACGAGGGTGTAGTACGTTGATTCGATGCTCGCGTTCTGCCGGACGAAGACCCGCCGGACCCCATCGACCTTCACGCGGGACGCGAGGATCGGGAAGAGATACTCGTCCTCGGCGCCGTCGCTCACGAGGTAGGCGCTCGTAGCGTGCACGTCCGCCAGCACGTGGTCGAACTGGTCCGCGACCCGCCGATCGGAGAGCACGCCGACCTTCGGCGAGCCGGTGAGGATGCACACCTCGCACTCCTCCCCCGCGCCGCGGAGCTCGTCGAGGAGACCGACCGCGGCGAAGATCGCATTCGTGTCGGAATCCTCGGGGTCGACAATGCCGAGGCGCGAGGCCGCCTCGAGGGCCGCCGGGCGGCCGACCACGGGCCCCACGACGCCGGCCTTCCGGCCGAGGTCGTCGTCGCGGTCGATGCATACGACCAGGCGCATGGCCCACGGGGCATGGCAGACGGAGGGCTTAACCACTTAGGTGGACGCGCGGCACCCGGCCCGCCGCGACCGGTTCGACACCGGTCGTTCGTCCCTCGCGGCGCCCGCGCCGGCCCCTATACCCTTATAGCGAAGGCATTCCCCTTGCGAACCTCCGATGGTCGACCTGCCGACGAAGGCCTCCGCGTTCATCGATTGGTACCTCGCGGTCGTCGAGGAGGCCGGCCTCACCGACAAGCGCTACGGCGTGAAGGGGATGAACATCTGGACCCCCTACGGCTTCGCGGCCCGCCGCGAGCTCGACCGGGTGCTCGTGCGGGAGATCGAGGCGACGGGGTCCGTGCCGGTCGAGTTCCCCACCCTGATCCCGGCCAACGAGTTCGCGAAGGAGAAGGAGCACATCAAGGGGTTCGACGCCGAGGTCTACTGGGTCACGAAGGGCGGGGCGACCGACCTCGACATCCCCCTCGTGCTCCGCCCGACGAGCGAGACCGCGATGTACCCGGTCTTCGCCGTCTGGGTCCGCTCGCACCGCGACCTTCCTCTGAACGTCTACCAGATCGTCAACGTCTTCCGCTACGAGACGAAGACGACCCGCCCGTTCTTCCGGGTGCGCGAGATCCACTTCTTCGAGGAGCACACCTGCCAGGTCGATGAGGCGGCGGCGACCGCGCGGGTCCAGTCGAACCTCGCCGCGTTCCGGCGCATGGCCGCCGCCCTCGCCCTTCCGTACCTCGCGATCCGGCGGCCCGAATGGGACAAGTTCCCCGGGGCGTTCTACTCGGTGGCGTTCGACACCCCGGTCGACGGCGCGCGTACGCTCCAGCTGGGCAGCGTACACCACTACCGGGAGAATTTCTCGGGGCCGTACGGGATCCGCTACGAGGCGGCCGACGGGAGCCAGCGTCTCGCCCACCAGACGACCTTCGGGCTCTCCGAGCGACTGCTCGGAGCCATCGTGGCGGTACACGGCGACCAGAAGGGGCTCGTCCTGCCCACGGCGGTCGCGCCGTACGAGGTCGTGATCGTCCCGATCCTCGGCGGCGCTTCCGCGGACCCGGTCCGCGCCGCGGCTGCCGAGCTCAAGGAGCGCCTCCTCCGAGCGGGCCGTCGGGTCCACCTCGACGACGGGGAGGAGCGGCCCGGGGCGAAGTACTACCGGTGGGAGCTGCGGGGGGTTCCGCTGCGCCTCGAGGTCGGGCGCCGGGAGGCGGAAGCCCGTTCCGCTACGGCCGTCGACCGGCTCGGCCGCAAGTCCTCGGTCACGTTCGACGGGCTCGAGCGGGAGGTCGGCGAACGGCTGGCCGAGTTCGACCGCGCTCTCTCCTCCCGCGCCGCCGAGGCGTTCCGGGGGGCGTTCGTGCACGCCTCGACGCTGCCCGAGCTCTCCGGGTCGGACCGAGTACGCTACCTCTCCTGGTGCGGGGGCGAGGAGTGCGGTCACAAGATCGAAGTCGCGATCTCGGGCGCCCTGCTCGGCACCCCCGAAGAGGGGCTCCCGTTCGAGGCCGGGGCGCCCGGACCGTGCATCGGATGCGGGACCCCCGAGGGGGTCCGCTGGGCCCTCGCGGGCCGGCCGCTCTAACGCCCTACGGCGACGACGGCGCCGGCGGATTGGGAAGGACGAGCCACATCCCGGCGAGGCCGAAGAGCAGCAGCGTGATGGTGACGGCGTACACGCCGTTGTCGAGCCAGGCCGAATAGGCGACCCCCCACCAGACATAGAACCCGACCCCGAGCACCACCAGGAGCGCGAATCCCCAGAACGTCGCCTTGCGAGCGGTCGACATCCTCGGAGCCGCCACCGGGGCCGACGACGTCGACGAACGGGCTGCCTCGGCCATCGGCCGCCGAGCCAGGGGTCGTTAGATAACCCTTGCGGCGCGGCCAAAGGGGTCTCGCGGGCGGGGTCCTGCGGAGCGCTCCTAGAGAGAGGGGTTTAACCTTCTCCCCGGGGTAACATCGATGGATGCCCGACGACAGCGCGCCCGCCTCGGGCGGGGCCGGTCGCCCCCCTCCGCGCCCCGAAGAGCTCGGCGCCGACCAACGCCGGCTCCTCGCGTACGCGAGCGCCGTGGGACCCGAGTTCGACTTCGCCCTCTTGGTCGCCGCCATGGGGGTCGATGAGGAGCGGCTCGCCGAGCATATCGAACAGCTCGTGCACCTCGGGATCCTGGTCGAGCGGCCGGGCGCGGACCGCTTCGCGTTCGTCGAGGAGGAGTACCGCGGCCGGGTCTATCGCTCGCTCACGGAGAGCCGGCTGAGGGTCCTCCATCGGAAGATCGCCGAGGTCCTCGAGCGGATGCACCCGGAGCCCTCGCCCCCGATCCTCGCGGAGCTCGGCCGCCACTACTTCCTCGGCAAGGTCCCGCCGAAGTCCTACACCTACAACCGCGCCGCCGCCGAGGCGGCGCGCGCGGCGGACGATCCGGAGTCGGCGGCGAGTCACCTCCAGCGGGTGCTTCTCGACCTCGCCGCGCTCGGGGGGGACCGGCGACGCGAGCAGGCCGAGGTCGCCGAAGCGCTGGGGGACCTGTACTACTCCATGGGCAGCTTCACCGCCGCCGAACGGGCGTTCGGGGAGGCGCTCGACCACCTCGGTACCGCGCAACCCCGGATCCGCGCGCGGCTGCTCCTGGGGCGGGCCGAGGTCGCCCGCGAGAACCTCGACGTCGAGTCCGCGGTCCGGGGCGCGCTCGCCGCCCAGAAGCTGTTCGAGGAGGCGGGCGACCGGTTGGGCACGGCGCAGACCTACCGGCTCCTGGGTCGCCTCGAGTTCCAGCGGGGCGCCTACCGCGAAGCGCTCGACGAGAGCATGCGGGCCCTCGAACAGCTCGGCGGCGCCCGCGACGTCCGCTTCCTCGGCCGGTTGTCGATCGACATCGGGAACTCCTTCGCGCTCCTGGGCCCCGAGGTCCGGTCCGTGGCGATCGAGTGGTACGAACGCGCCGTCGACCGGCTGCGCGAGGCGCGGGACTGGGTCGAGCTGGCCCGGGCCTACCACAACCTCGGAGTGGCGGTCGGCGAGAGCCGGCCGGCGGACGGGCTCGAGTACCTCGACAAGGCCCGCGCGGCCGGGGAACGGGCGCACGATGCGCGCTCGGCCGGTCGGGCGTTGCTCTCCGGGGTGGAGATGCGGCTCGCGCTCGGCCAGCTCGAGGAGGCCGAACGGGACAACGAACAGGCCGGTCGCCTCCTGGGGCGTCTCTCGGACGACCTCGGGCTCGAGCAGATCGTACAGAACCGGGGCCTCATCGCCGAGAAGCGGGGCCAGTGGGAGGAGGCGGAGCGCGCCTACGAGCAGGCGAGCGAGATGTGCGAGCGCCTGCGGCTCCCCGCCGATCGGGCCGAGGTCGAGTTCCACCTGGCCCGCCTGCGCTACAAGACGCGCAACTTCGAAGGCGCGCGCGCAGCCTACCGCACCGCGGCCGGCCTCGGGATCACGGAGGTGCGGCCCCAACTTTCCGCCGGGTTCGAGGAGCTCGGCCGACAGCTCGCGCTCGCCGAAGCGTCGCCCGGCGCGGGCGGAGCGGCTCCCTCCGCAACGGCGAACGAGCGGCGGACGGACGAGGATTATAAGGCCGGACCCGGCTGAATACAGGGACAGGCATGGTCGTCGCCAGGGACGGCCGGAAGGGAAGCGAGGAGCCGCTCTTCGGTCGCGAGGAGCTCCTCGATGAAGCTCGCCGGCTCATCGAACGCGCCCGCCGCGGGGAGGGCGGCGCGCTCCTGCTGACCGGGCCGGGCGGGGTCGGGAAGAGCCACGCACTCCGCGCCGTGGTCGGTCTCGCCGCCGATTTCCAGGTCTTTACCGGACGGGCGCTTCCGGAGGAGCTGCCCGCCCCGTTCCGCGTCATCGGAGAGCTGTTCCACTCTCCGGGGGCGGA
>JAKACD010000089.1 GCA_021821785.1 Thermoplasmata archaeon | reverse complement strand
CACGCGGCTCGGAAATCGGTGGACCTCCACCCTCCCCTTGAGCGGGGCGGGAAAGACCTTCTCCGTGCGCGCCTCGATAGGGGTTCGGATCGACATACGACGACCTCGGGCAGGATGAGGGCACGAGTTCAAGTCGGGCCGGTTGGTCTCGGAGCCATGGGACCCGGATACCGGCGGCGGTCGCGAGCGTCCGCGGGAGACCCGGTGCTCCGTACCCTTGACCGCCTCGCCCGGAACCGCACGGAGGGCGCCCACGGTCTCGCGACCGCCGCGCTGAGCGCCCTCGACCGGGCGGGCCGTCGTTGGCAGCGGTCAATGCCGAGCGACCTCCGCCGGCGGGCCGCGGCGGTCGCGCGCGCCCTTCGACGGTTCCCGCCGGCGATGGGAGTCTTCACGCGATGGTCGGAAGAGTGGGATCGGTGGGCCGCTCCTCGGGTAGCCCGGCTTACCCCGCGTCGCGTCCTCGCGTGGACGCGCCATTGGCAGCACCGGCTCGACCAGGAGCTGCCCCGGATACTCCGCGTCGCCCGCGACCGGCTCCCGCGTCACGGAGAGGTCCTCACGATCAGCCGGAGCACGACCGTGCGGCAGGTGCTCGCCTCCGCGCGCGGCCCCCGCCGGCCCCGAAAGGTCGTCGTCCTCGAGAGCCGGCCGGGTGGAGAAGGACGGACGCTCGCCCGCGAGCTGCGGCGGGCCGGCCTCGTGGTCGAGCTGATCCCGGATCGAGAGGGATCCGCTCGGGCGTCCCGGGCGGACCTGCTCCTCATCGGGGCCGACTCGATCTTCGTCGATGGAAGTGTCCTTCACAAGGTCAAGACGCGGTCGCTCGCGCTCGCGGCCCAACGGGCGGGGGTCCCGGTGGTCGTCGCTGCCGGCACCGCGAAATTCGTCCCATACCGGCGTTCGGTCCGGCGCATCTCCTCCTGGTTCGACCGCACCCCGGCCCGCGCGATCCGGGAGTACTGGACCGACCGGGGACGGATCCCCCGCGCCCGGTGGGTCCGGCGGTCCCGAGCGTTCCGCTGACGCTATCCGCTCCGCCTCCCTGGATGCGCCGATGGGCTCCTTCGGATCGCCGGCGGTGGACCGGCTGGAGCGGCTCGGGCCGGACGCGTTCCAGGGCGACCGCCTTTCCCGCCCCGGGACCTGGACGGTGGGCTTCTTCGCCGAGTGGTGCGGGTTCTGCCGGGCCTTCGCTCCGTCGTTCGCGGGTCTCGATGGCGGCGCGGCGCACCTCGCGGTCGGGGACCTCACGGACCTCCACAATCCGTTGTGGGAGCGGTTCGATATCGAGATCGTACCGACGGTGATCGTCTTCCGGGACGGAAAGGCGGTGCTGCGGGTAGACGGACGGCCGATGGAAGGGCTGGGGGGCGAGGACCTCGAAAAGGTCCAGCGCGCGCTCGCCCCGACTCGGAAGCGCTGAGACAACCTTTTGCCTCCGATCCCGCTCGCCGGTCCGTGAGCGAAACGGCGACCCACCACGACGCGAAGCCGGTGGCCCTTATCACTGGCGGAGGAACGGGGATCGGCCGGGCCATCGGTACGGCGCTGGCCGCCGACGGCTACAACCTCGCCATCGCGAGCCGCTCCGCCGACCACCTGGCGGAGGGGGCGGCGGCGCTCCGAGGGCGCGGCGCGCGGGTGCTCGAAGTGCCGACCGACGTGCGGGCCCCCGAGCAGGTCGAACACCTGATCGAAGCGGTCCGAGCCGAGTACGGCCGTCTCGATGTGCTGATCAACAACGCCGCGGGGAACTTCCTCGCCCCCGCGGAACGGATCACGCCGAACGGGTGGCGGGCCGTCGTGGGTATTGTGCTCGACGGAACCTTCTACTGCTCCCGCAGCGCGCTCCCGATGCTCCAGCGGTCGCCGACTCCCTCGATCGTGAACATCATCGCCTCGTATGCGTGGATGGCCGGACCTGGGACGGCCCACTCGGCCGCCGCGAAGGCCGGCGTGCTCGCCCTCACCCGAACCCTCGCGGTCGAGTGGGCGCGCTACGGGATCCGGGTCAATGCCGTCGCCCCCGGACCGGTGCGGACCGAGGGTACCGACAAGCAGCTCTGGATCAGCGAAGCCGTGGTCGAAGCGGTGAAGGGCGGAGTGCCGCTCGGGCGATTCGGGACCGTCGAGGAGATCGCGGAGGCCGTCCGGTTCCTCGCGAGCCCGCGGGCGAGCTACATCACCGGCCAGGTGCTCGCGGTCGACGGGGGTCAGTGGCTGGGAAATGGGGTTCTGCCGCTGCTCGCGGCGACGGGGTCCGACAGCGCGCGACGCACCGGTTGAGGCGACCGGCCCCACCGAGCTCCGTCCAAGAGGATCGGGGCGGCTAGGGCGGGTCGCTGCGCGGGCGTCGAGGTGGGGCCGTATCCCCGGAGCGGATCACGCTCGGGACATCCACCGCGTCCCTCGGAAGGTCCACGTCTGCGTTCAGGATCACGACCGGTTCTCCCTTCGCCGGCACCGCGAACCCGTGGGGCGTCTTAGGGGGGATGAAGAACGAGTCACCCGGGCGTACCCATCGACGCGTGTCCTGAAGCAGCAGGTCTCCCTCCCCCGATAGGACGACCCCGAGTTCGCTGTTCGGATGCGTATGGAGCTCGAAGCGCGTCCCCGGAGGGAGGCGATAGAGAATGAGCTCGGCCCCGGGTCCCTTCACCATGCGGCGCTTCTGCGCGCCCTGACCGGCGGGCTCCCACTTCGGGGGAGGTTCCTCGCGGAGTGGCGAGGTAGGAACGGCCATTTGGCGGGGAGAGGAACTAGGAGCCACTAAGAAGTATCGCTTCGAGAGGCCCGAGGGCGCGGCCGGGAACCTAAAAGGGGGGGAACTTTGCGATCGACATGGCTCCCCCGAAGCCGCCGCTTCGGCCGGCCCGACTGACCGTCGTGCTGGCCCAATGGTGCCCGCACTGCGTCCCGCTCTCCGCGAAGTACGCCCGGCGGCTCGCACACCGACTTCGAATACCGCTTCGGATCCTGGACATCGACCGCAAGGCCCAGGTCCGGGAAGCGGATCGCCTCGTGCGCCGCTTCGGCGACCCGGCGCCGGACTACCTCATTCCGCAGGTCTTCCTCGAATGGTCCGACGGCTCGGTCCAGCACCTGCTCACGGGATTTTCCGAGCAGGTGGCGCGGACGCAGCGGGCCTGGGACGACCTGCTCGCGAGCGAGTGGCTGAAGCAGACGCGGGCCGGGAGCGGGGCATGAGCCGACCGGGCGCCCTACCACCCTGGCTGGCCGTCACGC
>JAKACD010000088.1 GCA_021821785.1 Thermoplasmata archaeon | reverse complement strand
TCGCCGGCTCGTCCACGAGGAGTAGGGCGTCCGGAACGGGCGGGGGGCCTGACCTACGCGGACGGGCCTTCGAACGGGAACCGCCGTCCGAGCCGTTGATGCCCGCGCTCGTCCACGATCGTCGCCACGTGGTCGACCGGCACCGTCCAGTCGATCCTCCGACGGGAAACGAGGCGGGAGACCTGCTCCACCTCGGCGGGGGTCAGCGGGTTCCCGGCCGGCTCGTCCCCGGGGGCGAGCGTCACGTGCGGCACCCAGGCCGCGGGGTCGTAGTACGACCACGGTCGGGTCACCGCGGGGTGGACGGCTTCCCAGAGGCGGCGGTGGAACTGCCGGAGCCCCGCCTCGGGCTCGACGCGGAGGTAGACCACCGGCGAGGGCGCCGGGAACGTGCCGACCCCGCGCACCCGTACGCTGAACGGACTCGTGGACCGGACGAGCTGGCGCAGGGCCTCGTCCACGCCCTTCCGGTCAAGTCGGTCACCGACGAGGTAGGAGAAGTGAGGGTACGGGGTGATCCGCACCCCGGCGAGCCCCGTGGACGCCTCGATCCGGTCCCAGAGCTCCTCGACCAGACCGGAATGAGGGGCGTCGAGCAGGGAGACGATCCCTTCGGGAGTTCGCTTGGGCATCGATCGGACCCCGGTAGGAGGGGGCTGGCCTCGTCCCGGCCCGACACGGCCGGCCCTATGAGGCTGGCGGGGCTCTGAGACGGGGGTCCCGGACCGGCGCCGGGTCACGCGACCGGGGTGGCGAACGTCGGGCGGTAGTCGTCCGCGAGCCGCCCGACGATCGGGATCCGGTGACGGCAACCCCGGCAGCGGTTCTCGCTGTCCAGGTTCCACGATCGGATCGTGAACCCGAACCGCTCGACCGCGATCGCCCCGCACTTCGGGCAGTACGTGTGCTCGAGCGGGTGTCCCCAGACGTTGCCGAGGTAGACGTACTCGAGCCCTTCCGCGCGCACGAAGGCGTGGAGGCGTTCGAGAGTGGCGACGGGCGTGCTCGGGAACTGCTGCATCTTGTAGTCCGGATGGAAGCGGAGCAGGTGGAACGGGGTCGAGGGGCCGAGCTCGTCCCGCACGAAGCGCGCGAGGCGACGGGTCGCCGCGACCGACTCGCCGACCTCGGGCACGATGAGGTCGGTGATCTCGATGTGCACCCCGCGCTTCTTGAGGCCGACCGCGCTCTCGTAGATTGGCTCGGGACCCTTCGCCGCGATGTACTTGCGGAGGAAGCCGGCCTCGCCGCTCCCCTTGAAGTCGATGCTGACGGCGTCGAGGTGCGGGCCGACCCCCTCGACCGCCTCTGGGGTCATGTACCCGTTCGTGACGAAGTTCGCGAAGAGTCCCTCGTCGTGCGCCCGCCGGATCACATCGACCGCGTACTCCGCGAAGATCGTCGGCTCGTTGTACGTGAACGTGACCCCTTGGCAACCGTACCGGTGCGCCGAGGCGACCGCCTCCTTCGGAGAGAGGTCCCGGCCCGAGACCTCCCGCTCCTGGGAGATCTCGGCGTTCTGGCAGTACTGGCAGCGCCAGTTGCAGCCGACCGTCCCGATCGAGAGGACGCGGGTCCCCGGGCGGAAATGGGAGAGCGGCTTCTTCTCGACCGGATCGACCTGGATCGCCGAGGCGAGCCCGTAGCTCAGGAGGACGAGTCGGCCGCCGACGTTCTTCCGGACGAAGCAAAAGCCGTGCGAGCCCTCGGGGATCGTGCAGTAGCGCGCGCACGCCGTGCAGCGGACCTTGCCCCCTTCGAGAGGCTGGTAGAGCGACGCCGGGTGGCCGACGGGCGCGAGCATGGCCGCGCCGGTACTAGGGTCCGCCGGCCGATAAGGCCGTCCCCTCGGTATCCGCGGTTCGACACGAAGTTTCATCTCTCCGCATCGGTCCCTCGGGAGCGATGCCCGCCCCCGCGATCTCTCCCGAGACCGCCCACGCGCTCGACCGGGTCGAGGCCGCGGTCGCCGCCCGCCTCGCGCCGAGCGCCGAGTTCCTCGAGCGCGTGGTCCGCGTGCGGGCCGAGCTCGTTCAGCGGGTCGAGGTGGCGGCCCGGGAGCGAGGGAGCCCGCTCGTTCGGGCGCTCGTGGCCGGGAGCGCCGCCCGCGGGACGTTCCTCGCGGACCGCCTCGACATCGACCTCTTCCTGCTCTTCCCGCCGGACCTCTCGCGGGAGCGGCTGCGCGAGGAGGGCCTCGCGCTCGGGCACGCGGTCCTCACGGAGCCTCGTTTGCGGTACGCCGAGCACCCGTACTTGCGGGGCCGGTACGATCTCTTCGAGGTCGATGCGGTGCCGGGGTACGCGGTCGACGACCCCTCCCGCCCGATCTCGCCGGTGGACCGGACCCCGTACCACCAGGCGTACCTCTCCGAACGCGAGACCCCCGAGACCGTCCGCGAGATCCGGCTCACGAAGCAGTTCCTCCGTCGGCTCGGCATCTATGGATCCGAAGCCCGCACCGAGGGGCTCTCGGGCTACCTGGTCGAACTCCTCGTGCTCCGGTTCGGCTCGCTCCGTGCGCTCCTCCATGCCGCCCGCCACTGGCGGATCCCGGTCCGCCTCGCCGAGCCGGGACGGGAGCCCCCGCGGCTCCCCGAGGAGGTCGCGCTGATCCTCGCGGACCCGGTCGACCCGAACCGCAACGTGGCGAGCGCCCTCTCCCGGCGGAACCTCGGCACGCTCATCCTCGCCGCGGGAGCGTACCTCGACGCGCCGAGCGAGGCGTGGTTCGAGCCCCGGCCGCCCCCCGCGTTCGGACGGGCGCAGGCCGAGGCCCAGCTCCGGGAGCGCGACAGCCATGTGGTCGTGGTCACGCTCCCCCGTCCGGACCTCGTCGATGACACGCTCTTCCCCCAGGTGCGCAAGGCCGAGCGCGCCATCGCGCAGGAGCTCGTCCGTCTCGGCTTCGAGCGGCTCGGCTCCGCCGCGGGGACCGACCCCGAAAAGGTCTACCTCCTCTTCGAGGTCGCGCACCGCAACCGCGCCGCGGTCCGTCGGCAGGACGGCCCGCCGGCCGGGATCGACCGCGTCGGGCAGTTCCTGGGGAAATGGACCGAGCCGGGCGCCCCGGTCCTCCAGGGCCCGTACGTGCAGGAGGACGGGAGCCTCGCGGTCGAAGCCCGGGTCCCCGAACGCCATGTCGAGGACGTCCTTCGCTCCGTGCTCCCCCGCCTCTCGCTGGGGAAGGACCTCTCTCCCTCGCGCCCCGAGGGTTCCGACGTGCGCCCCCTCCGGGATGTCCCGGACGCGCCGGCGATCGCCGAGGCGCTGCGGGCCCTGCTCGGAAAGCGGCTTCCCTGGCTCGAGCCGGGCGCTCCCCCACCCTAGAGGGCGTGGGGCGAGACGTTCAGGAGCACGAACCAG
>JAKACD010000004.1 GCA_021821785.1 Thermoplasmata archaeon | reverse complement strand
GGAGCACCCCCACCACGAGGAGGGCAAGCCACCCGGCGCGGCGAAGGCTCGGGATGGTCCGGCGGCGCGTCACAGTGCGAACCCACCGGCGGCGGTCGAGACTAATAAGCCCTCTCTGGCGGGGAAGGGGGGGTGGGAGCACGGGGATTTGAACCCCGATATGCGGGTCTCTCCGCGCGCTCCAGTCACTCGTCATCGGGGCGCGGTGCGCCCCTCCGCAGACCCTAATCCCAGGGGGTCGTTCGACCGCCCTGACTGGAGCCCGCTGGTCTGCCAGATTAGCCTATGCTCCCACCGAGGTCCCCCGGGAGTGCGGGGGAAGATATGCTTTGTCGTACCGCCTCCGAGGACGCCCTCGGGGCGGTGCGACCCCCGCGGCCGCTGCGATAAGCTTATGATAAAGAGTCCTTGACTAAATTCTAATGTCGTTTACACCGAAGCCTACCCGCCCCCCCTCCTCGACCGTTCCGCTCGCGTGGGTCGCCGTCATCGCCCTGGTCGTGGCCGGAACCGCGATCGCCGGCACCGCCGGCTACTTCGTGCTGCACCCGACGAGCAGCGGCGTCACGAGCACCGGGAGCGGGAACGGAACCGTCACCGTGACCGACGACCTCGGCCGGACGGTCGCGGTGCCCTCGGATCCGGCCCGCGTCGCCGTGATCGGCCCGAGCATCATGGACGAGATCTACCGGCTCGGCCTTCGTAGCCATGTCGTCGCCGTCGACTGCTATGCGGCGTCGCTCGGGGGCCTCTCCGACGACTACACCCCGGGCCAGATCGCGCTCTGGAACCTCTCCTCCTCAATGTGCGTCCAGGTCGAGCCGACCCTCGCGCCGGAGATGCTCGCGAACCTGACGCCCGATCTCATCCTCGCCTCGACGATCGTGTCGATCTCGCAGATCGAGCAGGTCGCGAGCCAACTCCATATCCCGGTCGTCTTCCTCCAGCCGGCCACCCTGGGAGGCATTCTCGTCGATGACTCGATCCTCGGCACGATCTTCGGCGCCACGAGCGCGGCCAACCGGCTGAACGCCGCGCTTTCCCTCGAGCTCTATAACGCGAGCACCCTCGACGCGAACACGAGCTTCCCCTACGTGCTCGTCACCTTCTCCGTCGATGCGAACGGCTACTGGACGTTCGGTCCCGGAACGTTCGGGCTTTCCTTGATCGAGCTGGCTGGGGCGACCAGCATCAGCGCGAACTCCACGTTCCAGTACCCGGAGCTGTCCCCCGCCACCGTGCTCACCGGGAATCCCCACTACATCGTCTATGGGACCGGGTTCGGTCTCAACGAGAGTGCGTACGCCGCCGGACCCGACTGGTCCCAGTTCTCCGCGGTGCAGCAGGGCAACACTAGCGGCGTGGATTCCACGTGGATCACCGAGCCGGATCCGACCATGATCCTCGATGGGCTCCCCGCGCTCATCGCGGTGTTCCATCCCGCCGTCCCCTAGAGGGGGACCGCGGTGCAGAGCCCCGACCGGGGGCCGGCACGTCGCCCGTGGTCGAGCCGTCGGTCCGCGCTGGCCGCGCTGGTCGGAGGGGGCGCGCTCCTCGTCCTCCTCTCCGCGCTATTGGGGAGCGTCCCGATCCCCTTGGTCCCGGGGCTCGAGATCCTTCTCCACCAGATCTCCGGTGGTCTCCTCGTGCCCGATCCGTGTGCGGTGCTCCCTCCCCACGCGCCCAGTTGCGCGACGCTCACGGTGATCGTGTGGGAGATCTACCTTCCCGAGGTCGTGCTCGCGCTCCTGGTCGGAGCCGCGCTCGGGGTCTCGGGGGCCGCCCTCCAGGGCGTATTCCGTAACCCCCTCGCCGACCCTTTCCTCCTCGGAATCTCGAGCGGCGGAACGCTCGGTGCGGCGGTGTTGTACGTCTTCCACTTCGAGGAGGCGCGGGCCGACCTCTTCCTGCCGCTCTTCGCGTTCGTCGGCGCGGTCGCGACCGGGCTCCTGATCCTGGCGGTCGCCCGCGGCCGCTACGGCTCCGTCGAGACCCTGCTCCTCACGGGGGTCGCGATCGCGAACCTGCTCACCGCCGTGCTCGCCCTGGTTCTGCTGTACAATCCGTTCGGAGGAGAGCAGGTGACGTTCTGGCTGCTCGGCGGGCTCGGCCAGGCCGACTGGGAGAAGGACGGGATCGCCTTCGGTGCCCTGCTCATCCTCGGGACGCTCGTCGTCCTCTACGGCCGAGAACTGAATCTCCTCCAGCTCGGGCCGGACGTCGCGCAGAGCGCGGGGGTCGACGCGAGCCGGGCCCGCCTGGCCTTGATCCTCCTGGCCTCACTCACCACCGCGGTGGCGGTCGCCTTCACCGGGGTGATCGGTTTCGTGGGCCTCGTCTCGCCCCACATCGTCCGTCGCCTCGCGGGGAGCGATTACCGGGTCGTCCTCCCCGGCTCGGCGGTGGTGGGCGCGGTGTTCCTCGTGTTCGCCCGGGATGTGGGCTACCTCGCCTTCCCCGGCTCCGCCCTTCCGGTCGGAATCTTCACGGCGTTCGCTGGGGTCCCGTTCTTCCTCTATCTGCTCTATCGACAGCGGCGGTTGGCCCCGATGGGGGCGCTGTGAGCCCCGGCGCCGACCCGCCGGCCCCCGCCCTCGAGCTCGAGGGGGTCAGCGTCCGCTACGGGGAGCGGATCGGACTCGAATCGTTCGACCTCGCGGTAGCCCCCGGCGAGTTCCTCGCGCTGTGCGGGCCGAATGGTTCCGGGAAGACCACGCTGATGCGCGCGGCGCTCGGCTTCCTCTCGCCCGAACGGGGGCGCGTGCGGCTCTTCGGTCACGCGGTCTCCGAGCTATCGATCCGGGAGCGGGCGCACCGGGTGGCCTGGGTGCCTCAGGAGGAGCCGCTGCGCGAGGACGTGCCCCTAGGGGAGTACGTGCTCTACGGTCGCTACGCGTTCCACGGGCCGCTCGACGGGCCGACGGAGGAAGAACGAGCGCAGGTGGAGGGCCTGCTCTCCGACGTCGGCCTCGCGGATCGCGCGCACGACGGCGTGCTCTCCCTGAGTGGGGGGGAGCGCCAGCGGGCGATCCTCGCGCGGGCCCTCGCGCAAGCCACCCCGCTGCTCCTGCTCGACGAGCCCACCGCCCACCTCGACATCGGTCACCAGCTCGACCTGTTGGACCGCGTGCGCGCGCTCGCCCGCACGCGGCGGGTCACGGTCGTCGCGGCGCTGCACGACCTCAACCTCGCCGCCCGGTTCGCAGACCGGTTGGTCGTGCTATCCCGGGGACGACGGGTGGCGGACGGGCCGCCGTCCGAGGTCCTCTCGGAGGAACTGCTCGCCCGGGTGTGGGGGGTGTCGGCCGACCTCGCGCGGGACGCCCGCACGG
The DNA here is from genome assembly GCA_021821785.1 of Thermoplasmata archaeon. Classification (GTDB taxonomy): domain Archaea; phylum Thermoplasmatota; class Thermoplasmata; order Lutacidiplasmatales; family UBA184; genus Lutacidiplasma. Next base: position 65,193 of record JAKACD010000004.1, on the reverse strand, counting down.
GGGTTCCGTACCTGGTCCCGCATCTGCTCGCTCCGTCGCCGCCGCGCGCCGATTCGCCGTTCGCCGGTCCGATCCACGTGGTCGGCGGCGGCGGCGCGGCAGCCCCGATCCTGCGGCGGTTGACCGATGCGGGCTACCGCGTGACGACCGGCGCGCTCCACCTCCTCGACACGGACGAAGAGGTGGCCGAAGCGCTGGGGCTCCCGAGCGCGATCGAGAGTCCCTTCGCCCCCCTCGGGGCCGCCGCCCGCGCGCAGCACGAACGCCTGCTGGCCGCGGCCCGGGTCATTGTGGTCGCGCCGTTCGCGGTCGGCCCCGCGAACCTCGCCAATCTCGAGGACCTGCGGGCGCATGTCGGCAAGACCCCGACGTTCCTCCTCCGGACCCCGCCGCTCGCCGCCCGCGACTTCACCGAGGGACGGGCCACGCGGGTCTATGCGGAGCTTCTCGGGGGCGGAGCCCGCGAGGTCGACGACCTCCCGGCGCTCCTCGCAGCGATCCGGGCAGAGCTCGAACGCTCAGGAGCGGGCCCCGGATCGGCGACGGGGCCGACCGGCTAGCGGCGGAAGCGGCCGCACGTCGAGCGGCGGCGGATTCCCGACCGAGAACGCCGAGAGGAGCAACGGCAGGTCCCGGGCCAGCACGACCACCGTGCTCGGGACCCCGATGCGCGCCGCCTCGAGGGCGGAGGCGGCGACCGCGAACCGCACGATCGGCCGGTCGGTCGCCCGCTCGAGCGACCGGTACGCCTCGAGCCCCTCGGCACCGAGGAGACCGCGTCCGTCGGGCAGCGCGGCCGCGAGGCGGCGGGAGAGCCGCGGGTCCGCAAGGTCATCCTCGGAGAGCGTGCGGACGGTCACGACCGCGGTCGTGATCGGCACGATCCCCTCGAGGTCGCTGACCTCGACGAGCGCCCCGGCCCGGACGCTCCCCACGACCCGCCCGTGGGACGGGCCGCCGCCTCCCGAACGCGCCGTGAGGAGCCCGCCGACGATATCGAGCGACACGGCCGTCCCGGCCGCGAGGTCCTCCGCGGCCACGGCCCGCGTCGACCGGATCACGTGGAGCCGCTCGACGTAAAGCCGCACGTCGTCCCCGAGGCGGACGAGGCTCTGGTGGAGCCACGCCACCCCCTCGACCGTGGGCCGGTACCGGCCGTCGCGCACGACGACCAGGCCCCGCCCCCGGAGCTGGCGGAAGACGTGCGAGGCGGCCTGCACCGTGAGACCGAGGCGTTCGGCGACCGGTCGCAGCTGAGAGGGCTCGCGGGTCGCGCACTCAAAGAGGAACAGGAGCTCGGTCACGGTGCCGCTCCGGCGCAGGCCGGGGAGGCCCCGGACGGGTTCGGCCGGTGAGGTCGGGGACGGCACGATCGGCCCGACCCATCCTCAAGTAAAAGGGTTTTTCCTGAGGAGGCAAAAGGCGTTTATCGACGGGCCGCCGGGCGCGCCGCGACGCGGGCCTCGGCCGACCGTCGGATCTCCCGGATCCGGTCCCGGATCCGCGCCGCCTCCTCGAAGTCGAGCTGCTCGGCGGCGAGCCGCATCTCTTCCTCGAGATTCGCGAGGAGCAGCGGCAGGCGGTCCTTCCAGTGCTTGCCGAGCCCGGCGGTCGAGAGTTCGCCGGACGGGGCCTCCTCGCCCAGGGCCAGGAGCGATCGGACCTCCTTACGGATCGTCTCGGGGACGATGCCGTGCTCCGCGTTGAACGCGAGCTGGGCCTCCCGGCGCCGGGACATCTCGGAGATGGCCCGCTTCATCGAGCCGGTGATGCGATCGGCGTACAGAACGACCTTTCCCGAGAGGTTGCGGCTCGCGCGACCGGCGGTCTGGACGATCGAGGTCTCGCTGCGGAGATAGCCTTCCTTGTCCGCATCGAGGATCGCGACGAAGCTCACCTCGGGCAGGTCGAGCCCCTCCCGGAGCAGGTTGATCCCGACGAGCGCGTCGAACCGGCCGAGCCGCAGATCCCGCAGTATCTCGACCCGCTTCAGCGTCTCCACTTCCGAGTGCAGGTAGCGGACCTTCAAGCCGAGGTTCGCGAGGTAGCTCGCGAGCTCCTCGCTGGTCGCTTTCGTGAGCGTCGTGACGAGGGCGCGGTCTCCCCGCGCGATGCACGCCTTGAGCTCGGCGACGAGGTCGGCGATGTGCCCGGCGAGCGGGCGGACCTCGATCGGGGGGTCGACGAGACCGGTCGGCCGGATGATCTGCTCGACCAGCCCCTTCGATGCCTTCCGCTCGAACGGCCCGGGGGTGGCGGAGACGAAGACCACCTGGGGCACGTGGGTGAGGAACTCGGGGAACTTGAGGGGACGGTTGTCCCGGCACGAAGGGAGTCGCCAACCGAACTCGACCAGGTTGTCCTTGCGGCTGCGGTCCCCTTTGTACATCCCCTGGAGCTGGGGCACGGTGACGTGGGACTCGTCCAAGAAGACGAGGAAGTCCTTCGGGAAGAAGTCGAGCAGGGTGTACGGAGGCTCGCCCGGCTTTCGCCCGGAGAAGTAGCGCGCGTAGTTCTCGATCCCGGAGCAGTAGCCCGTCTCCCGGATCATCTCGAGGTCGTAGTCGACCCGGCCCTGCAGCCGCTGGGCCTCCACGATCCGCTCGGCGCGCTTCAGCTCGTCGACCCGGCTGTCCCGCTCCCGCTCGATCTCGGCGAGGATCGCTTTGAGCCGCTCATCGACCGTGAGGAAGTGCGTGGCCGGGAAGACCGAGAGGCTCGTCAGCTCCCGCCGTTCTTCCCGGGTGATCGGATCGAGCTCCGCGATGGCCCCGATCGTGCTCCCGTCGAGGACGATCCGGTGGACCGTCTCCCCGGCGCCCATGAGGTCGATGGTGCCGCCCCGCACCCGGAAGCGGCCGCGCTTCAGCTCGACGTCGTTCCGGTTGTACTTCATGCGGACGAGCTGCTCGAGGAGCGTCTGGCGCGAGATCGACTGACCGACCCGGAGCTCGACGACGGAGGCCCGGTAGTCTTCCGGGGAGCCGAGACCGTAGATGCAGCTCACCGACGCGACGATCAGCACGTCCCTCCGAGTCAGGAGCGCCTGCGTCGCGCGGTGCCGAAGCCGGTCGATCTCCTCGTTGATCGACGCATCCTTCTCGATGTAGAGGTCGATCTGGGGGACGTACGCCTCGGGCTGATAGTAATCGTAGTAGCTCACGAAGTACTCGACGGCGTTCGACGGGAAGAGGGCCCGGAACTCGCTGACCAGCTGGGCCGCGAGGGTCTTGTTCGGGCTCACGACCAAGGTCGGTCGCTGCAGCCGCGCGACCGTATGGGCCATCGTGAACGTCTTGCCGCTGCCGGTCACCCCGAGCAGCGTCACGAACCGCTCGCCGCGGGACAGCCGTTCGACCACCTCCTCGATCGCCCGCGGCTGGTCCCCCTGCGGGACCATGTCCGTCTCGAGCTGGAATCGGCCGGGGAGCGTCGGGATGGGCGCGGCGGCGACCGGCCGGGGGCTCATCCCCCTCCCTCCGCCGTCGCAACGCTCCGGCGCGCGCGCCCGTAGCCGAGCGGGTCGATCGTGACGGGCTCGAAGCCGAGGCGGCCTACCTGCACGCAGACCTCGGTGACCAGCGGTTCGGTCAGGAGCCGGGGTACCTCCTCGGGGTCGACCTCCAGGCGAGCGGCGCGGCCGCGCACCCGGACGCGGACCCGGCGGAAGCCCCGCTCGAGCAGGACCGCTTCGGCGGCCTCGACGCGTCCCAATAGCTCCGCGGTGATCGGGTCCCCGTGGGCCACACGCGAGGCGAGACAGGCGTCCGAGGGCTCCTCCGCGTTCGGGAGCTGGTACGCCCGGGCCGCCCGCCGCACGTCGGCCTTCGTCCAACCGGCCCAGACCAGCGGGTGCGCGAACCCCGCCTCGTCCATCGCGCGCACGCCCGGCCGGTCGTCCGAAAGGTCGTCGACCTGGATCCCATCGAGGAGCTGCGTCCGCGATCGGGTCCGCGCGAACTCGGCGAGACGCGCGCTCTCGACCTGGCGGCAGAAGTAGCAACGGTCGGAGGGGTTCGCCCGGTACTCCGCCCGACCGAGCGGGTCCGCGAGCAGCACCACGTGCTCGATCCCGATCGCGCGGGCGACCGAGCCGGCCCGCTCCACTTCGCGGGAGGAGACCGCGGGGCCCATCAGGGTCGCGGCGATCGCCTCCGACCCCAGCGCCGCGTGCGCGAGGGCCGCGACGACCGCGGAATCGACGCCCCCCGAAAGGGCGACGAGCGCCGGACCTCCTTCCCGAAGGTGTTCCCGGAGCTCGGCCTCGGTCCTCGGTCCCTGCGCCGGCATCGGTTCCGCCCTCTTCCCCTCGAACGAGAGCGCGGCCCCTGTTACCCTTTCCGCTGCCGGAATCGCCTTAGCGGCCCGCTCCGTAGGGGGGCCCATGCATGCGCTCCAAGACGGTACCCGGTGGATGCTCCGGTTGGATGACGGCGAGGACGTGTTCGACACGTTGAGCCGGTTCGCCGAGGCGAACGGGATCCGGGCGGCCGCCATCGCGTTCGGGATCGGAATGTTCCGCCGCGCCACCGTCGGGTACTGGGATGGGAGCCAGTACCGGACCCACGAGCTCGCGGTCCCGCACGAGGTCGTCGGTCTCCACGGCACCATCGCCCGCGCGGACGACCGACCCTCGGTCCACCTCCACGTCGCCCTCGCCGGGCCCGACCATCGGATCGTGGGCGGCCATCTCATGAACGCGACGGTGGGAGTGCTCCAGGAGATCCTCCTCGAGACGTTCCCGGGGCACACCTTCGGTCGACCGATGGTCGAGACCTTCGGGCTGCGCATGCTCGACCTCGAGCCGGGCGCCCATCCGTAGCGACCGACACCCCTTTCCGCTCGCCCCCGGTCCGTTCGCCGAGCGGCCATGGCATCCGAGACCGAGTCGGGGATGCCGGGCCTCGACCCCCGGCTCTCCGAGGCGGCGGCCCGTCGGGGGATCCGGGAGCCGACCGAGATTCAGCAGCTCGCCCGCCCGGTCCTCGAAAGCGACGCGGACGCCCTGTTGCTCTCGCCGACCGGTACCGGGAAGACCGAGGCCGCGCTCCTGCCCCTATTGTCGCGCCTCCTGGTCCAGCCGACCCCGCCGATCTCGCTGCTCTATGTGACGCCGCTGCGCGCGCTCAACCGTGACCTCGAGCACCGCCTGGTCTCCCTGGTCCGCGAGGTCGGTCTTTCCGCCGCGGTCCGGCACGGCGACACTCCTTCCTCCGCCCGGCTCGCCCAGTCGCGGCACCCGCCGGATCTCCTGCTGACGACGCCCGAGACGCTGCAGGTGCTCCTGGTCGGACGCCATTTGCGCGCCGCGCTCGCGAACGTACGCACGGTCGTCGTGGACGAGATCCACGAACTGGTCGGGTCCGACCGCGGCGCGCAGCTCGCGCTGACGCTCGAGCGGCTCGACGCGCTCGCGGGCCGTCGCCTGCGTCGGATCGGCCTCTCGGCGACCGTCGGAAATCCGGACGAGGTCGCCCGCTTCCTCTCTCCCGCCCCCCGGGCGGTCGAGGTACGGTCCGCTCGCCAGCGTCGTACCCTCGAGCTCTCGGCGCGTCGCCCGCGCGAGGACCGACCGCCGTTGGAGAGCGCCCTCGTCGCGGAGCTGAAGGCCGACCCGGTGCTGCTCGGGGGGCTGCGCGAGGTCGAGGAGGAGATCCGGGCGCATCGTACGACCCTCGTCTTCGTCAACACCCGACCGACCGCGGAGGGGCTCGCCGCGCGCCTCGGCCGTCTCGCGCCGGACCTCGCCATCGCCGTCCACCACGGCTCGCTCTCCCGCGAGGTCCGCGAGGAGGCGGAGCGGGCGTTCCGCGAGGGGCGGCTCCGGGCCCTCGTCGCCACCTCCTCCCTCGAGCTCGGGATCGACATCGGGGTCGTCGACCACGTGGTCCAGTTCGGCTCCCCGCACCAGGTCGGTCGGCTCGTGCAGCGGGTCGGCCGATCGGGCCACCGGCTCGGCCAGACGATCCACGGCACGGTCCTGGCCCTGGACGACGACGACCTCGAGGAGGCGGCGGTCCTCGCGCGTCGGGCCGACGAGGGCCTGGTCGAACCGGTCCGCTGGCGGACCCGCAACCGGCTCGCGGCGGCCCAGCAGATCGTCGCCACCCTTCGGGCCGAAGGATCGGTCGACCGGCGCACGGTCGTACGCACGCTCGGCACCGCGGCGCCGGTCCGGGAACTCGCGGAGAGCGAGTGGGACGAGCTCATCGGCTACCTTTCGGACCTCGGCCTCACGCGGCCGGTCGCCGAGCGGCTCGCTCCCGGTCGGGGGACGCTGCGCCGGTTCTACGCCTCGCTCTCCCTGATCCCCGACGAGCGGACGTACCGATTGCGGGACATCGCCACCCGCCGCCTCATCGGCACGCTCGACGAGCGGTTCGTGCTCACGCAGATCCTCGCCCAGCCCGAGGAGATCTTCCTTCTCCACGGACGGACCTGGAAGGTCGTGGAGTACCGGGACGGCGAGCTGCTCGTCGAGACCGTGCAGGAGATCGGCCAGGAGCCCCGCTGGGCCGGGGAGGACCTCCCTGTCCCGTTCGACGTCGCCCAGGAGATCGGAGCACTACGTCGCGAGGGGGATGTCGATCGCTACCCGATGTCGGACCGGGATCGGGGGCGGCTGCGGGAACGCCGGGCGCGGGCCGCGGCCGCGGGCGCCCTCGCGAGCGACCGGACGGTCACGATCACGATCCACGGACGCCTGGTCGTCTACGGGGCCTGCTTCGGGACGCGCACGAACGAGACGCTCGCGCTCGCGAACGCCGCCCGGCTCACCGAGCGCCTCGGCGGCCGCGTCGAGGTCGCCAGCGTCGAGCCGACGTGGTTCGTCCTGGAGCTTCCGATCGCGGTCGACCTCGCGTCGCTGGTCGACGCGTTCCGGCTCGCCCCGGAGGAGCTCCGGCCCCTCGTGGAGCGGCTCGTCCCGACCGGCCTCGACTACCGCTGGGTCTTCCTCGCGGTCGCGCGGAAGCTCGGGGTCATCCCCGAGTCGGCGGACCCGCGCGACCTCCGGACGCTCGAGCCGCTGCTCACCGCGAGCCGGACGAACCCGCTCGGAGAAGAGGTCCTCGAGAAGACGCTCCACGACCGCTACGATCTCGACCACGCGGCCGAAGTGCTGGACCGCATCCGCGCCGGGACGATCGAGATCGTCGGGGCGGCCGCATCTCCCCTGAGCGACGAGCCGCTCGCACGCCTGGAATGGCGAACGGTCCCCGAGCTCCCTCCGCCGACCCTCCTGCGGGCGGTCCGGGACCGGCTCGAGAAGGAGGCGCTCACGCTCGTCTGCCTGCGCTGCGGGTTCGTCCGGTCGACCTCGCCCGGCCGGTATCGGAAGGAAGGGGGCAGCCGGTGCCTGTTGTGCCATGGCTCGCTCTCGGCCGTCCTGTCGCCTCGTCGGACGGAGGAGATCGACCGACTCGCCCGCTACGCGAAGCGCAAATGGAAACCCTCGGCGAAGCCCTCTCCGGCGAACGCTCGCTCGCGCGCAGGAACGCGGGCGCGGCGGGAGCGACCGCTCGCCCCCGAACAGGAGGCGCTCATCCGGGCCGGCTACACCTCCGCCGAGCTCCTCGCGCATTACGGGGAACGGGCGCTCTACGCCCTCGCGGCGCGCGGGGTCGGCCCCGAGACCGCGCGGCGGCTCCTCCTCCGGCTCTACCGCGACGACGACGCCTTCTTCACCGAGATCCTGCGCGCCGAGCGCGCCTACGCCCGGACGCGGGCCTTCTGGGATTGAGCGGGCCGACCCCTCACGTGCCCGCTCGCGACCGGGCGACGGCCTCCACCACCGGACGCGGGGCGTCCGTGCGGAACGCAGCCGGACGTACGTGGCTACGGGCGGCCCGGAACCCCTCCGACCGGAGCGCCTCCAGGAGGACCGAGAGGGACGGGGGGCGGGCGAGCCCGAGCGCTCCCGCGATCGAGTTCGCCTCGTAATAGAACGGGACGTCGACCGCGGACTCCTCGCGCAGGCGCTCGACCCAGCGGCCGACCTCCTCGGGCCGCTGAAGCCCGGCGCCGGGGCGGAGCGCTTCGACGAGCGGGGCCGAGAAGAGCGGACCGAGCCAGAACGGGCCGTAGGGACCTCGATCGCCGACCGGCGGACCGTTCCAGTGCGCCGGCTCGATCTCGCCGATCGGCATCTCCGCCGGCGCCGTGTCGTCGGCGAGGGCGACATAGGCACGGAGGTGGTGATCCCGCACATAGCCGAGGAGCGGGCGGAGGGACCGGCCGGCCGCCGCGGCCTCCCGTCCGAGATACGCGAGCAGGATGCGGAGCCCGCCTTCCGGGCCGAGGCGGCCCCGGACCGGTTCCGCTCCGTAGTGTCGTCGGCACGCATCCCGCTGGGCGCCGGCGAGCACCATCAGGTCGGTGGCGGTCACGGCGAGGACGCCGCCCGGTCGGACCGCGTGGAGGGCGGTCGGAACGAACGCCACCGGCGAGCCGTACGGATCGAGGTCGACGTAGTCGAACGGAGCCGCGGAGGGAAGCTGACGGGCATCGGCCGCCTCCACCGTGACCCCCCGGTGGCGCGCCGCGTTCGCGCGCAGGACCTCGACGGCGACCGGGTGGCTCTCGGTGAGCAGGAACCGGTCGAACGGTCCCGCCTCGTTCGCGAGCCGCAGTCCGCGGACCCCGGTCGCCGCGGTCATCTCCCAGCCCGAGTGCAGGGCCCATCCGAGGGTGCGGAGCGCCCGCACCACCACGACCCCGATGTCCCGGTCCGCGGCCATCGCCGGATTGTAGAAGACCGCGGCCCGCCCGCGGGGTCCGGGCCCCGGGCGGCTCTCGGGCAGCGTGAGGTCGGTCGCGCCTTCGCGCGCGGGAACTAGTGCGCCCGGCCGGTGATCAGATGGACGATCTTGAACGCGAGCAGGTTCTTGTTCACCGGCGTGACCTCGAGCAGGCGTAGTTCGTCCCTCCGCCGGATGTCCTGAAGGAGAGGGTTGCGGGACTTCTTATGGAGCGTCATGACGATCGACTTCTTCGCATCGAGCGTGTCGATGACGCTCTGGGTGAACGCATCGCTCTCCACTTCCATCTTCCCGACCTCATCGATCACGATGACGTCGGCCTCCTCGCGCGCCTCGGCGAGCGCGCGGGTCCCGAGCCCCTCGAGCGCGGCGAGGTTGACCCCGTAGCGGCCCGAGCGCACCCGCGACTTGAGCGACTCGTGCGCGAAGACCTCGTGCTCCTTCGTGAGCCAGTTGGTGATCTGGAAGCCGGCGCGACGCTGCTTCTCGATGATCGGCTCGGTGATCATGCCGCCGACCTTCACTCCTTCCTCCTCGAGAAGCTCGATGATGCGCAAGAGGGTCTGGGTCTTCCCGGAGCCCGGAAGTCCTGTGATGCCGATCTTGACCGGGGGAGAGAGGCGTCGAGGCATGAGGAAAACTCGTATCGGAGACTTCTAGGCGAGGAGCGGATAATAAGGCATCGAACCTCCGTCCGGATCATGCGAGGAGATCGCACGGCCGACAGCGCCCCCGCGCCGGCGACCGTTCCGCCGGGCGTGTACCCCCCGAGGGAGGACACGTTCCTCCTCCTCCCGTTCGCCGCGGTCCCGCCCCACCGGCGGGTCCTCGAGATCGGGACGGGCGCCGGCTGGGTCGCCCTGGCCGCCGCCCGGGCCGGGGCCCGAGTCGTCGCGACGGATCGGAACCCGGCCGCGCTCCGCGGGCTCCGAACGGCCGCCCGCGCCGAATCCCTCGACCTCGAGGTCGTGCGCACGGACCTCGCCCGGGGTCTCGGGCGGTTCGACCGGGTCCTCTCGAACCCGCCGTACCTGCCGACCCGGCCGGAGGACCGGGACCCGGACCCGTGGGTGAACCTCGCCCTCGACGGGGGACCGGACGGCACCGAGGTGCTGGACCGCGTGCTCGCGGAGCTCCCCCACCACCTTGCGGACGGGGGGGAGGCGTTCGTCGTCGTCTCCTCGCTCCTGCCGGAGCCCCGACGGACCGAGCTCGCCGACCGATGGCGGGCGGACGGGGGGACAATCTCGGTCGCCGCGGTCCGATCGCTCGAGGGCGAGCGGCTCGAGGTCTGGCGGCTCGCCCGACACGACGGGCCCGGTTCGGCGCGCTAGACGTGGCGCTCGGCGTAGGCCAGGACGCGGTCGAGGAACTTCTCCCCGTCTCCGAATCCCCGAGGGGAGCCCCGTCGGGTCCAATCCGGCTCCTGGGCCCGGAAGAACGACCGCTCGGGGTGGGGCATCAGGCCGAACACGGTCCCCGTGGGGTTCGTGAGGCCCGCGATGTTCCCTTCCGACCCGTTCGGGTTCCAGGGGTAGGTCGCCGTGCCACCGTCCGGAGCGACCCAGCGGAACAGCACCTGCCCGCGGCGCTCGAGCTCGGCCCGGTGCGCGACCGGATCCCCACCGAGAATCAGGCGGCCCTCGGCATGCGCGCTCGGGAAGAGGAAGCGGCGGCCGGAGGGCACGTCCGCGAGCGCGGGGAAATTGCCACCCGCCCACGCGACGAACGTCGGACGGCACTCGAAATGTCCGGACGCATTGGTGGCGAGGACCGCGTCGACCGAGCCGAGGCGCCCGTCGGCCCGGCCCGGAAGCAGGCCGAGCTCGGTCAGGACCTGGAAGCCGTTGCAGATCCCGCCAACGAGGCGACCGCTGCGCACGAACTCCTCGAGCTCGGGACCGAGCGAGGCACGCATCCGCGCCGCGAAGATCGCCCCGGCCCGCACGTAATCGCCCGCGGAGAACCCTCCGGGGACGAGGAGCATCTGGTAGTCCTGGAGGCGACGGCGTTCGGCGCTCGGAACGTCACGCCCCTCCAGCTGCTTCAGATGGACGATCTCGGGTTTCGCCCCGAGGGTGCGCAGGGCCACCACGAGCTCCTCGTCGCAGTTGGTCCCTTCAATCGTGAGGACGGCGACCGAAACGTTCCGCCGGGCCACGCGCGAGAATCGAGGGCGGACCCATAACGGTTCGCCCGCCCGAAGGGACGCTCCTACGCTCCTGGGCCGGGGCCGAGGGGGGGCAGCAGGTGGTGGACCCGAATCCGGGAGCCCGCCCGGACCCGCCGTCGGCCTGGCGGGAGCATCGCATAGGCGGTGGCCCCCGAGAGGCTCGTGATCACCGAGGAGCCCCGAAACGTCGAGTACGCCCGGCCCCGCTCGAACCGAAGTGGGACGACCGTGGAAAGACCGGGCGACGGCGCGACCGCTTCGCTGCCGAGGACCGCCCATCCATCGACCCAGCCGGGCCCGGGGCGGCGGGCGACCTTGCGCAGCACCGGCAGCACCAGCCAGTACATGTTCACGAGGCACGAGGTGGGGTGCCCGGGCAGGCCGATCACGAGCTTCGTTCCCGCGCGCGCGGCGAGCGTCGGCTTCCCGGCGCGGACCGCGATCCCGTGGAAGAGTAGGCGCCCGACCTTCGGGAGGAGGGTCGGCAGGTGGTCGCGCTCCCCGACCGAGCTCCCACCGGTCGCGAGGACGATGTCCGCGCTCTCGAGCGCCGCCCGGATCGCCGACTCGATCCGGACCGGGTCGTCGGGGAGGGGAGGGGACGGTTTCGGCACGCCACCGGCCGCCGCGACGACCGCGCTCAGGGTCGCGTTGTTGCTCTCGAAGATCCGGCCCGTTTCGGGGGCGGCGCCGGGAGTGAGGAGCTCGTTGCCGTTGGGGAGGAGCGCGACCACGGGCCGAGCGTACACGGCGACCTCGCCGACCCCGCACGCGGCCAGCGTACCGAGCTCGGTCGTGGCGAGCTCGGTGCCTTTGCGGACCAGGACCGTGCCTCGCGGGAAGTCGTGGCCCGGGGGGGAGATGCGGTCCCCGCGGCCCACCGGCTTGCGCAGACGAACGGTCTCCCCGGAGCGCTCAACCTCTTCGAAGATCACGACCGCGTCGGCCCCGTTCGGTATCGCCCCGCCGGTCGCGATCGCCACCGCTTCGTTCGGGCCGAGACGGCCCGGGTACGACTGCTCGGCGAAGACCTCCCCCACGACCCGCAGGTCGACCGGGTGGTCCTTCCGGGCCCCGGCGGTGTCCTTGGAGCGCAGCGCGTAGCCGTCCCAGGTCGTCCGGTAGAACGAAGGGACCGGGAAGGGGGCCCGCACCGTCGCGGCGGCGACCCGGCCGAACGCCTCCTCGACACGGACCGACTCGACCCGGTCGATCGGCCGTGCCGCGGCGAGGAGCCGGCGGCGGGCCACGTCGACGCTCGTCAACCGTCCGAACGCATGCATCTCCATGGGGCGTGCGAACCTCCTAGGCAGGGTCCTCGATCCATCGGGTCGAGGACCGAACCCCGGCGGCGAGGCATTCCCGGAGCGGTCGCCCGGCGAAGAATCCCGCGTAGAACCCGCCCCGGAACGCGTCGCCGGCGCCGACCGCGGAGCCGTTGACCCGGGCGCGCACGGCCGGCACGTGCGCCTGGCCGACACGGGTGAACGCGGTCGCGCCTCCCCGTCCCTCGGTCCTCACGACGAGCGGCACCTCGCGGAGCAGCGTCGCGCCCCCGGTGCCTCCGAGCAGCCGGCCCATGAACGCGATCTCGTCCCGGTTGCCGAACAGGACCTCGGAGAGGGCGAGGAGCCGACGGAGATGGGGGCGGTCCCATCGGTAGCGGATCTCCTGGGCCGGGTCGGCGGCGACGCGCAGACCGAGGTCCCGGGCCTTCTGCCCGAGCCGAAGCTGGAACTCCGGGTCGCCGGTGGTCAGGTGGAGCCACGAGTACTCCCGGAGCCACTCCCCGGGCAGGACAGTACCCGCGAGATCGCCCATCGGACCCTGGTCGATGAAGGTCCGCTGGACCCTCCGTCGGTCCTCGACGATGAAGCACGTCGGGGTGGAGCTGCCCGGAACCCGGACGAACCCACGGAGGTCGATCCCGGCCTTCACCAGACGCGCCTCGAATGCGGGGGGGAACTCCTCGCCCACGAACGAGACAAGGCCGGTCGCGACCCCGAAGCGGGAGGCGGCCCGGGCGATGTTCACCGCGGTTCCGCCGAGCTCCGCCCGGTGGCCTGTGAGCGGGACGGTACGGTCGGCCGGCGGGAAGCGGGCCACGGAAAGGAAGCGGTCGACGTTCGCGTGGCCCGAGACCAGTAGCTCCCGCGGCCGCTCAGAGACGTCCATCCCCGTCGTCAAGGTCGCGCCCGATGCGCGCGGGGGTCCATAGCCCTTCGGGGAGGGGACGGGCTCGCCCTTAAGGCCCCGAGCCCCTCCGGCGCGGGCCCGATGATCGTCGAGGGAGCGATCTTGGACATCGATGGGATCCGGCCCGCCTACGTGCGCTTTCGCCACGGACGGGTCGTGGAGACCGGGGCGATCGGCGCGGACGGCGGTCGGGGGCGGGAGCGGCGCGTCCATGGCATCGTCGTTCCCCCGCCCGTGAACGCCCATACCCATCTCGGCGACGCGGTGTCGGTGCGCGAGCCCCCGCGCGGGTCGGTCTCGACCCTCGTCCGGCCCCCGGACGGCTACAAGTTCCGCCTTCTCGCCGACTCGACGGCGACGGAGAAGCGACGGGCGATGCGACGGGCGCTGCACCGGATGGTACGTGAGGGGCTCGCCGGGGCGATCGATTTCCGGGAGGAGGGTCGGGCCGGTGTCGAGCTGCTCCGCGCCGCCGCCCAGGACCTGCCCCTGCGGCTGTTCGTCTTCGGACGGCCCGTTCGTCGGCCCCTCGACCCGACCGAGCTCCGAGAGGTCCTCGACCTCGCTGACGGGATCGGCCTCTCGAGCGCGCAGGACGAGACGCAGGAGACCCGACGGGCCGTGGCCCGCGCCTGCCGCGCGAAGGGGAAGCGGTACGCCCTTCACGCGAGCGAGGCCCGGCGGGAGGATCCTCAGGAGTTCCTCGACCCCGTCCCGGACCTCCTCGTCCATCTCGCACGGGCCACGGCCACCGACCTCGAGACCGTCCGGGACGCCGGGGTACCGGTCGCGGTCTGCCCCCGGTCGAACGCCCTCTTCGGCCGGCAACCCGACCTCGCCCGAATGGAGCGGATCGGGCTCACCGTCCTCCTCGGAACGGACAACGCGATGTTCCACGCACCCTCCATCTGGCGCGAGCTCGAGTTCGCGTACGTCGGAAGCCGCCTACGGCATCGACCGGTCTCGGCCGACTTCCTGGCCCGCGCCGCGCTCGTGGAGCCGTGGCGATGGCTCGGAGCGCCCGAGGCGGCGCGGGTCGGCCCGGACGCCCCGTTCCCCCCGCTCGTGCTCCGACTGCCGCCGGAGGACCCGGCGTATCAGGTCGTGACGCGCACCACCGAACACCTTATGGTCCGGGGGCGGCCCCCGGGGCGTCGAGGCGGCCGGGCACGATGAAGAGCGACGAGCTGTTTGCCCTGCTCCGCCGACGGGGGGTCCTCTGGCCGACCGCCGAGATCTACGGCGGCGCCCAGGGGTTGTATGATTACGGCCCCCTTGGCGCCGCGCTCAAGCGTCAGATCGAGGAGGCGTGGACGGCCTGGTTCGTCGGGCTCTCCCACGACTACTACCGGCTCGACCCCGCCGAGATCCTCCCCGAGGCGGTGGTACGCGCCTCGGGCCACCTCGAGAACTTCACCGATCCCGAGGTCTCGTGCGAGAACTGCCACACGGCGTTCCGGGCGGAGACGGTCCTCGAGAAGGTCCGCCCCGAGGGGGTCGATGGACTGTCGCCGGCCCAGATCGCCGAGGTCGTCCACGCGAACCACCTGCGATGCCCGAGCTGCGGTTCGACGGCACTGAGCGTGCCCCGACCGTTCAACCTGATGTTCGGTCTCGACTTCGGCGTCACCGGGAAGGAGCGGGCGTACCTCCGACCTGAGACCGCGCAGTCGAGCTACCTCGCCTTCCCGCGGATGTGGGACGTCGGCCGGCACGCGCTCCCCCTCGGGATCGCCGTCATCGGCAAGGCCTACCGGAACGAGATCGCCCCGCGTCAGGTCCTCTTCCGGATGCGGTCGTTCACGCAGGCGGAGCTCCAGATCTTCTTCGACCCCGACCACTTCGTCGTCCCCTTCGACCGCGTCGCGGCGGAGGCGCTCCCGGTCCTTCGGGTGCCGCGTCGGGAGAAGGGGGAGGAAACCCCGGAGTGGGTCCGCGCCGGCGACCTGGTCGCGACGGGGAACCTGCCCGAGTTCTACGTGTACCACCTCGTTCACACCTACCGGTTCTACCGGGAGGTGCTGGGATATCCGGCCGACCGGATCCGGCTCTTCGAGAAGTCCGACCAGGAGCGGGCGTTCTACAACCGGATCCAGTTCGACTTCGAGGTCCGGCTGGACTCCCTCGGCGGCTACAAGGAGCTCGGGGCCGTCCACTACCGGGGCGACTACGACCTCTCCCGCCACGGCGAAGGGTCCGGCAAGGACCTCTCGGTGACGCTGACCGACGGCCGGTCGGTCCGTCCGCACGTGCTGGAGCTCACCTTCGGGATCGACCGGAACCTCTGGGCCCTCGCGGACACGCACCTCGGGACCGAGGGGGAACGGACCGTCTGGCGCCTGCCGGCCTGCCTCGCCCCGGTCCCGGTCGGGATCTTTCCGCTGATCCCGAAGGCCCATTCCGCCTATGCACTCCGGCTCGCGGACGAGCTCGCTGCGACGGGACTCGCGGTGCGGTACGACGACGCGGGCACCATCGGGAAACGCTATGCCCGGATGGACGAAGCTGGGACACCGTTCTGCGTCACCGTCGATGCGGAGACGCTCGCCGACGGCCCGTCCCGGGACACCGTCACCCTCCGAGAACGCGACACGAAGGCCCAGACCCGGGTCGCGGTCCGCGACCTCCCGGCCCGACTGGCGGACGCCCTCCGGCTGCCCCGCCCTCCACGGGCGTAGCGGCCGTCGGGGCTCCGGCGATTTTACAACAACCGCTATATCTCGCATCCGGGTCACTCCCCCTCGATGGCAACCGGCGGAGGCGACCCCTCGGCACCCCCACCCCACTCGACCCCGCAGGCGGCGCGGCAGTCACGGTGGATCGGCCAGCAGTACGCGGACATCACCAAGCTGCGCGAGCTCGCGGCTCGCCACGACCGGGCGGCCACGCGGGCGCAGCAACGGGCGTCCCGCCTGAACACCCGGATCGAGAAGCTGCGCCACCAGGCCACGCTCCTGCGCGAAAAGGGGCAGCGAAGCCTCGGGGAGATCCCGGAGATCGAGCAGCAGATGAAGCAGCACGAGCGCGATATCGACGCCGCGACGCAGAAGGCGGGCGGCGCGCCGGTCGGCTCGGACGTCACGAACCTCCATTATCGCGTCCGCAAGCTGCAGCAGAAAGTGGTTGACCGCCAGCAGAAGGCGCGCAACTACGAGCTCAAAGCCGCCACCAAGACCCAGAAGACGGCCGAGCTCAAGGTCAAGGTCGACCGCTACCTCGAAGCCGCCCGCACCGAGGAGCAGGAGGCCGCGGCGTTCCGGGACCGGGCCGATCGGCTCCAGATGGTCACCGAGCACGACGTCGCAGCGCACCTCTCCGCCACCGGGGCCGCGCCCGCGGCGAAGAAGGAAGGCACCGACGAGCCCCCGCACACGCTATGAAACTCATCGTCACCGTCGGGATGCCCGGGTCGGGCAAGGACGAGCTCCTCGCGGTCGCCCGCGGGATGGGCCTCGCGACCCTCAAGATGGGCGACCTCGTCCGCGATGAGACCCGGCGGCGGGGCCTCCCGCTCTCGAACGCGAACGTCGCGCGGGTCGCCTCCGAGGAACGGAACAAGCACGGGGCGGGCATCTGGGCGCAGCGGGCGCTGCCGAAGCTCACGGAGACGCGGATGCTCGTGGACGGCTGTCGGTCGGATGACGAGGTGACGGTCTTCCGCCACAACTTCGGGGACCTCTTCGTCCTCGGGATCTACGCTTCGCCCGAGACCCGGCACGAGCGGATGTCGACCCGGGGCCGGTCCGACGACGGCGGGGACCTCCAGGAGTTCTACGACCGCGACCGGCGGGAGCTCAAGTGGGGGATCGGCAACGCGTTCGCCCTCGCCGACGGGATGCTCATCAACGAGGGGTCGATCGACCAGTTCCGCCGGGACGCCCGGGCGATGATCGAGCGTATCCTCTCGCGTTCCGACTGAGGGCGGCGCGCGCCTACGGCTCCGCGTCCATCGCGGGCGGCACGCCGTTCTCGAGGAGGGTCCGGATCGACTCGAATCGCTCCCGGTCGACCACGAGCCCGAGGCGCGGTCCCGTGGCGCGGAGCCGCCCGACGCCCCGAGCGAAATGCCGATCGCGCGCCTGGGCCAGCTCCCGGGACCCCCGCCCGCGCGAGATCTCCCGGTCCCAGGCCAGGGCGAACTCGTCCGCGGTCGAGGAGCGGGGCGGGTTCCGGGCCACGCGTCGCTCCCCGACCGTCCGGCGCACGAGCGCCATGTAGCCGATGTGCTCGGTGAAGAGCGCTGCGGAATGCTCGTCGTTCGGGTCGAGCGGCTCGGCCGGTATCTGGCTCGCGACGCACCAGGAAAGCACGTCGACGAACGCCGGGTTGGGCACCCGCACCTCGCCGAACCGCACGAGGCCCTCCACCTCGCTCGTCTCGGTCGCGGTGAGCGGGACCACCGGCTCCGCCTCCGCGGCGACGAAGTAGTTGATCAGGCCGCGCATCTCCTCCTCGGAAAGGCCGAGCCCCACGGTCGTCGGGGCGAACTCGCGGAGCGCCTCGACGGTCTCTCGCGCCTCCTGCGCGAGCCCCCGGACGGGCCCGACGAGCAGGAGCGCGCGATCCTCGCCGATCGTGGCGGTGATCACGGGCTTTCCCGTTCGGAGATCTCCTCGAGAAGCTCGTCCGGATCGCGATGGCGCCGGAGGTCCGAGACACTCAGGAGGGCGAGCCCGTCGATCGACGTGCGGTGGATCGGTTCCCGAACGACGAACAGCGCATGGCCCTCGGCCACGCGCGCGAGGCCCTGCAGGACCTCGGCTCGGTGGAGCGCGGTGCGGAGGCTGCCGAGCGCGGCGAGCAGGATGTCGGGGGTCCGCGCGAGCGCATCGAACGGCGCCCGGGTCGTCACGGTGACCTCGAGCCCGATGTCCCCGAGCTGCTCGAGCACGCCGTCCCGCCACGGGTCGCCGGTCGCCTTCGGCCCACGCTCGGGGGCCGTCGTCCGAGCGGGACGGGACCCGGCGGGCGCCTCCGCCGAAGCGGCGGGGCGGCGGATCTCGAAGAGCTCGATCGAGCGGACGACCGACTCCCCGAGATAGTGCTCGATCCGCTCGACCACCGTCACTTCCGCGCCCGCTCCGTCCTCGTACAGCTGGATCGCGCGTCGCGATACTCCCGCCACGGCGGCGAGCGTGCCAAGGGAGAGCCCGCGGGCGACGCGGAGGGTGTGCAGGCGCGCGCCGTCGACCGGCGCGAACGTCCCGCCCGGACTTGCGTAGAGGTACGGCGGGATCGCCTTCTCGAGGTACTCCTGGAGCGTCTCCTCGGTGATGATGGGCACGCCGTACCGGGTGTAGACCACGCCGGACTCGAGGTCGGCGACCCCCGAGGACTGGCCGACGACCAGCACCACCGCCGGGAACAGCTGCCCGAGCTCGGCGAGACGATGGGCCTCCTCGGCGTCGAGCGCGTCGATGTTCTTCAGCACCTTGACGAGCAAGAGCGTGGCATCGCGGCGCGCGGCCAGGTCGAAGCTCGAAGGACGGACGCCGTGCGCGTCCGCGACGTAGAACCCGGCTCGCTCGAGCAGGGCCTGGACCCGCTCGATCCACCGCTCCCGCGCCTGCGGCATCGACGGTACCCGGGAAATTTAACTAGCTCTTCTATATAAAACAGATAGTCCGAGCCCACCGGTCGACCCCGCTCGCGGGGCGCGGTCCGGAGAACGGACCGACGGGCGAGCGGCCCCGTCCGCACCGGCCCGAACCGTCTTCCGCCGGCACCGGGTCCGGAGCGTGTGCCTGCCGCGCTCCTTCGGCCGATCCCGGACGCTCCCGCGCTCCTCCTCGACCCGCCAGGCTCGGAGGGGCCCCGGACGCTCATCGTTTCGGACGTCCACCTCGGGCTCGGGGGCCGACCGGACCGTCCGGAGGGGCCCCCGGAGGCCTCCGCGCGCGTCCTGGCCGACGAGATCGTCCGCCTCGCCGGCGTCGTGCACGCCGAAGCGATCCTGATCGCGGGCGACGCGAAGCATCCGATCGTCGGCACCCCGCCGCCCCTCCGCCCGGTCCTCTTCGACTTCTTCGCGCGGCTCCTCGGGGACGGGTTCGACGTCGAGCTGGTTCTCGGGAACCATGACGTCGGGATCGGGCGGCAGTTGCCCCGGGAGGTGACGGTGCATCCCGCGACCGGGGTCGTCCGGTCCGGGGTCGGCATCTTCCACGGCCATCGCTGGCCGTCGAACGCGGTCCTGCGCGCCCCGAAGCTGGTCGCGGGCCATCTCCACCCCGGGTTCCGACTGGCCGCGACGCCGGCCGATCCCGAAGGGAAGCGCCGCTGCTGGGTCCGGGTCGAGCTCCCGCCCCCGCCGAAGCCCTCGCGGCGTCGGCGTCGCCACGGGCCACTGCTGGCCCGCGAGGTCGTGGTGTTGCCGGCGTTCAACCCGATCGCCGGTACGGAAGCGTTGAATCGCCACCGTCCGACGCGGGGTCGCTCGTTCCTCTTCCTCCGCTTCCTTTCCCGCGGGCCCGCGCGGGCCTACCTGCTCGACGGAACCGACCTCGGCCCTCTCCCTACGGAGTACTCGCGCGACCCCCCGAGCGGAGGAGATCCGCGAGCGCGCGCGGCTCGGTGACCGGCGGGGCGCAACTCGTTCCGAAGCAGACGAGCGCGCGCACCGCTCCGTCCGTCGCCGACGGCGCCGCCTCGGCCGGGAAGGAAAACGGCGGAGCGGGGCGGCCCTCGAAGACCCAGACGTTCGGGTGCCAGGTCCTCCGGGCGGCGGTCAGGAGCGCGCGGGCACGAGGCCCGGTGCCCTCCACGACCACGGTCGCGGAGGCCGTCGAGAGCAGTCCGGTCGCCCACGCCGAGCCGGCCGCGAAGAGACCCGCGCCGGCGATCCGGGCCGCGATCGGCCCGACCAGGGCCTCGGCCTTCGCGGACCAGCGGTCGTCGTGCACGAGGGCGCTGAGGCGCTCGAACGCGAGGAGGGCGGCCGCGTTCCCGGCGAGATGCGGGCTGTCCTCGAGCGGATAGGACGGCTCCGCGACCCCGCCGACGCTCGGCCCGTCGTACAGGCGCGGAGAGAGGTCGCGCAAGAGCCCGTCCTCGCCCCGGAACTCCCGATCGACCAGCTCGAGGAGATCGATGGCCGGTGCGAGATACTTCGCCTCCGAGCTCGCCCCCGCGAGCTCGATCAGCCCTGCGGCGACCGCGACCTGATCCTCGAGGAGGCCGAAGCCGTGGGGGCCGTCCGGGTCGAGCCGATGCCCGACCCCCTGGCCGGGGCGGTAGGCCGCCTCGAGCAAGCGGTCGGCCGCTCGACGGGCGTCGGCGAGGACGGTCGCGTCCTCGAGCAGGGACGCCGCCCGGGAGAACGCCGCGATCAGCCGACCGTTCAGATCCGAATAGAACGCGCGATCCACCGTGGGGGTCGGGCGGCGGGCGCGTTCGGCCCTTAGCCGAGCGATCGCCCGCTCGAGGAGCGCCTCGGGGCCGCTGGGGAGCGGGAGACCCTCGGCCGCCTCCGCGAGCGGCAGAAGACGGAAGAGGACATTGCGATCCGGGTCGTGGGGCATCCGCGCGTCGGTGTCGACCCCGAAGAAGCGGGCGACGAGCCGGTACTCCTCGGCCGGGAGCGCGGCCTTCAGCTCCGCGCGGGTCCAGGTGAAGTACGAGCCATCGTCCCCCGGGGCGTTGTCGGCGTCCTGGCTCGCGCCGAAGCCGCCCTCCGGGAGAAGGAGGACCTCGCGGATCCACCCGACGGTCCCGCGGACGACCTCCGCGAACCGCGGCTCCTCGAACCGCTGGGCCCCCTCGACGTAGGCGGCGAGGAGCGCCGCGTTGTCGCTGGCCATCTTCTCGAAGTGGGGGATGTGCCAGCCTTCGTCGACCGAGTAGCGATGGAACCCGCCGCCGATCTGATCGTACATGCCGCCGTCCGCCATCCGACGGAGGGTCTCGCGGGCCCGCTCCGAGCTCGACTCCTCGCCGCGCGCGAACGCGTCCCAGAGCAGGAAGGAGACCGCAGTCGGGTGCGGGAACTTCGGGGCGCTGCCGAACCCGCCGTTCGCGGGGTCGTAGCTGGAGAGGATATCCCCGCGGACCCGCGCGACGAACGTCTCGGTCGTTGCGGTTCCCGGAGACCGGGCGGAGCGCATGCGCCCGAGGGCGGCCTGGATCCCCTCGGCATTCTCCTTCAGCCGCTCGGGCTCCTCCCGCCAGAGCCGCGCGACCTCGCTCAAGACCCGGCGGAATCCGGGCCGGCCGTGGCCGTCGGTGGGCGGGAAGTACGTGCCTCCAAGGAAGACCTCTCCCTCTGGGGTCAGGAACGCGGTGAGCGGCCAGCCTCCTTCCCCGGTGAGGGCCCCCACCTGTCGCTGGTAGCGGCGGTCGATCTCGGGGTGCTGGTCGCGGTCGACCTTGATCGCGATGAAATGCTGGCCGAGGAGGCGGCCGACCTCGGTGTCCGCGTACGTCCCCTCGTCCATCACGTGGCACCAGTGGCACCAGACCGCCCCGATGTCGAGCAGGATCGGCCGGCCGGTCCGCCGCGCGATCTCGAACGGTTCGGGACCCCACGGGTGCCAGTCGATCGGCTGGCCGGCGGCGGCGCGCAGGTAGGCGCTCGACGCCGCGGCCAAGCGCGAGCCCGAGCGACGGCCGGGAGGGGAGGGACCGGACGACATCGCCCCGGAGGGCCGGGCGGGCCTCATAGGATTGGCGGAACGCCTTCCGGGGCCCCGTGGCCCGGGAGGACGCGGCGTAATCGGCTGACGGATGCGTTACTGCCCGCGTTCCCCTTATAAGGGGGACCTCAGTGCCGGGCCGAGGCAGATCCGATGGAGATGCAACCGGGCCAGATGGCCTACGACCGGGCGATCACCGTGTTCTCCCCGGACGGCCGGCTGTTCCAGGTCGAGTACGCGCGGGAAGCGGTCCGACGCGGGGCGACCACCGCCGGTGTCGTCTATGCGAACGGCGTCGTGCTCATCGCCGACCGCCGCATCCCGAACCCGAAGCTCGCCGAGCCCTCGAGCCTCGAGAAGATCCACGAGATCGACGAGAACATCGCCTGCGCGACCGCGGGACTTGTCGCCGATGCGCGGGTGCTCGTGGACTTCGCGCGCCTGTCCGCCCAGGTCAACCGGGTCACGTACGCCGAGCCGATGTCGGTCGAGCTCCTGGTGCGGCGCATCTGCGATTACAAGCAGCAGTACACCCAGTACGGCGGCGTCCGACCGTTCGGTACCGCGCTGCTCGTCGGCGGCTACGATGACTCGGGGGTCCACCTCTTCGAGACCGAGCCGTCCGGTTCGCTCACGAGCTTCAAGGCGGCGAGCACCGGTGGCAACAAGGGACCGGTGATGGAGCTCTTCGAGCAAAAGTACCGACCCGGCATGGACCGGGACTCCGCGATCCTCCTGGCCCTCGAAGGGCTCCGCGCCGGACTGGACGAGGGCGGCAGTCTCGCCCAGGTCGAGGTCTGCACGGTCGAGCGCGAGGTCGGGATGACGCGCTTGGGGGCCGACGAGATCCAGAAGTACGTCGGCCGTCTCGCCCCCGCCGGGCAAACGGGTAAGAGCGGCCGCGCCTAGACCGGCGCGACGCACCCCCGGTCCATGGTGAAGGTCGACGACGCCGTCATTGCCCGCTGGGAGACCGCCGGGTCGCGCTTCGAGGTGCTGGTCGACCCGCAGGCCGTCCAGGACCTGAAGGACGGCAAGGACGTCGACCTCTCGGACAAGCTCGCCCTCGACCAGGTCTTCAAGGACGCGAAGAAGGGCGACAAGATCAGCGACGAGCACCTCGAGAAGACGTTCCACACCCGGAACATCGCGGCGATCGCGAAGCAGATCGTCCTCAAGGGCGAGGTCCAGGTCACGACCGAGCAGCGCCACCAGCTCCAGGCGGCGAAGCACCGTCAGATCGTGGCCGTGATCGCCCGCAACGCGATGAACCCGCAGACCGGCGCGCCCCATCCCCCGGCGCGGATCGAGTCGGCCATGTTGGAGGCGAAGGTCCATATCGACCCCTTCAAACCGATCGACGCGCAGGTGCAGGAGGTCCTCGCGAAGCTGCGTCCCCTGATCCCGATCCGGCTCGATGTGGTCAAGGTCCGCGTGAAGCTCCCGGGCCAGCACTACCCGCGGGTGATCGGCGAGGTGAAGGGGCTCGGCAAGCTCCTCGACGAGCAGTGGCTCTCGGACGGCAGCTGGAGCGGGATCGTCGAGATCCCCGCCGGCATGCAGACCGAGCTCTACGAGAAGCTGAGCGCCCGGACCAAGGGGGCCGCCGAGACCGTGTTGGTTAAATAGCCCCCGCCCGTCGCGCGCCCCGGTGCAGCAAGAATCATGTCACGAGGCCATCGGCCCGGCCACCGACGGCGTGGTCGCGAGGGAGGACCCTCGCCCCCGTCGGGCGAACGGGTGCTAGTTCTTCCTGGGGAAGAGATCGACAGTCACGGGCTGAAACCCGGACCTGGTACCTACCGCGTCGGCGGCAAGGTCTACGCGAGCGTGCTCGGGCTCCTGTCGCCCCGCCCGCCGATCGTCCAGGTCGTCGCCCTTTCGGGTCGGTACATCCCCCACCCCCGGGACGTGGTCGTCGGGATCGTCACGGACGTGCAATCGACGTTCTGGCTCCTCGACATCGGCGCGCCCCGCTGGGCGCCGCTGCACATGACCGGCACGCCCTGGAAGGTCGACATCGGCGAGACCGACCGCTACCTGCGGGTCGGCGATGCGGTCGTCGTCGAGGTCGAGAGCCTCGAGGCGACGGGCCGGATCGGCGTCACGATGAACGGGGAGCGTCTCGGCAAGCTCGAGGGCGGCACGATCGTGCACATCTCCCCCGCGCGCGTGCCGAGAGTGGTCGGCCGGGGCGGCTCGATGATCGAGACGATCACCCGGCATACCGGCGCGAAGGTCGCGGTCGGCCAGAACGGACGGGTCTGGGTCGACGGGACCCCCGAGACGATCCGGCGGGTCTCCGAGGTCCTCCGCATGATCGACGAGGACGGTCAGCGGCCGGGCCTCACCGAGCGCGTCGAGAGCTACCTGCTCGCGACGATGCCGACGACCGAGCGGGGCCCCGAGGAGCCGCCGCGCGAGAGCGCGCACCGGGACGTCCCCGAGGACGAGGGCCTGCCGGTCCCCGCGGGCGACGAGGAGACGGAGACTGACGAGGGACCCGGAGAACCCGGATCCGAACCACCGTGAAATTCCAGAGGAAAGAACCATGGGAAGCGTAGGAGCGAAAGAAGTGCCGGTACTCCTGAGCCCGGAAGGGCTCCGGATCGATGGCCGGAAGCTCGACGAACTCCGGCCGATCCGTATCGAAGCCGGTCCTCTCCACCAGGCCGATGGCTCGGCGTTCGTGGAGTGGGGAGCGAACAAGGTGATGGCCGCGGTCTACGGACCCCGGGAAGTCCACCCCCGCCACCTCCAGCAGAACGACAAGGCGGTCATCCAGTGCCGCTACAACATGGCCGCGTTCTCGGTCGATGAGCGCAAGCGCCCCGGCCTCGACCGCCGATCGCAGGAGATCTCGAAGGTGATCGGCGAGGCGTTCGAGTCGGTCGTCTTCGCGGAGGAGTTCCCCCGGACGAGCATCGACGTCTACATCGAGGTGCTCCAGGCGAACGCCGGGACCCGCTGCGCGGGCCTCGTGGCGGCGTCCGTGGCCCTCGCCGATGCCGGCATCCCGATGGTCGACCTGCTGCCCGCGGTCGCCGTAGGGAAGGTCGGCGGCGCGATCGCCCTCGACCTCAAGAAGGAAGAGGACAACTACGGGGAGGCCGACCTGCCGATGGCCCTCGTCCCGCAGTCCGGGCGGCTCGTACTGCTCCAGATGGAGGGCCACATGACCGAGGAGGAGCTCAGCCGGTCGCTCGAACTGGGCGTGCAGGGCTGCCAGGTGATCTACGAGAAGATGAAGGCGGCGTTGCGCGACAAGTACTCGCCGCGACCGACCGAGGGAGGCGCGGCATGAGCGCCGAGGCGGCGGCCGAGATCCGGACGACCCATATCCTCGACCTGGCGGCCGAGGGTAAGCGGCTCGACGGGCGATCGCCCGACGAGTACCGACCGATCCGTATCGAACCCGGCTTCGTGGCGACCGCGGACGGCTCCGCGCTCGTCCGCGTCGGGGATACGACCGTGGTCGCGGGCATCAAGCTCGAACCGGGCAAGCCGTTCCCGGACACGCCGAACGCCGGGGTCCTCACCACGAACGCCGAGCTGATCCCGCTCTCGAACGCGATGTTCGAGCCCGGACCGCCCCAGCCCGGGGCGATCGAGGTCTCGAGGGTCGTCGACCGGGCGATCCGCGCGGCGGAGACGATCGATCTGACCAAGCTGTGCGTGACCCCGGGCGAGAAGTCCTGGGTCTGCTACACGGACGTCCACGTCATCGACCACGACGGCAACCTGATCGACGCGTCGCTCCTCGCGGCCGTCGCCGCGCTCACGCGCGCGACGGTTCCGGCGAAGCGGTTCGGGATCGCGGAGGCCGACTATCCCCTCGCAATCCAGCACGTCCCGATCGAGTGCACGTTCGTGCGGCTCGGCGACACGATCGTCGTCGATCCCAGCTTCGACGAGGAGCAGGCGGCCCAGGGCCGGCTCACGGTCGCCACCGACGAGGTCGGGCGGATCGTCGCGATGCAGAAGGGCCTGGTCGGCGCCTTCTCGCCCGATGACGTCAAAGAGATCGCGCGCCGTGCGTTCCGCCACGGCGAGCGGCTGCGAGCGCTCGCGCGGGGAGGCTCGGCATGAGCAAGCGAACGAAGAAGGTCGGTCTGACCGGCTGGATGGGAGCCCGCTACGGGATCCGCATTCGCCGGCGCGTCCTCGACATCGACCGCGCGCGCGAGCGGGACGCCGCGTGCCCCCGTTGCTCGACCGTCACCGTGCGCCGCGTCGCGTCGGGCGTCTTCGAGTGCCGCCGCTGCGGCACCCGCTACGCGTCGAACGCCTACGTCTTCCAGGCGCCTCCGCCGATCACGCGCACCGAGCGGGAGGCCGGGGCGGGCAACGCTTAAGCGCCCCCCACCGGTCGTCACGAGCGATGTTCCGCTGCATCCGATGCGGGGAGGCCCTCCCCTCCGACGCGAACCTCTTCGGGGTCCGCTGCGACAACTGCGGGGGCAAGATCTTCACGAAGGAACACCCGAACGTGAAGAAGGTTCTGAAGGCGCGCTGAGCGCCCTCGGGAGCCCTCCCCCCTCCCGTCGCGCCGTCCACCGGCCGCAGTCCCTCGTGCGGGGCGACCGCCCCAAACACCTAAGCCCGACCGGTCGTTCGTCCATCGATGAAGTCGCCCACCGTCACCTTCCTCGGGGGCGTCCGGGAGATCGGCGGCAACAAGATCCTCATCGAGGATGGGCCGGACCGCATCCTGTTCGACTTCGGACCGTCGTTCTCGCCCCAGTTCGAGGAGTACTACGTCGACTACCTGCGTCCGCGCTCGACGAGCCCCGCGAAGGACCTGCTCGAGTTCGGCCTCATTCCCCGCGTGAACGGGCTCTACGCCCGAGAGGCGCTCGCGGACGCCGACCTCGAGTACGCGCCGCCCGAGATCCACGGCATCTTCGTCAGCCACGCGCACGCCGATCACGCCGGCTATCTCGACCTGGTCGACCCCGAGATCCCCGTCTACGTCGGCGCGGGGACGCGGGAGATGATGACGGCGATCGAGACCTCGACCGCGATGCGCTACGGCGAGCACGCCTACCGGACCTTTGCCGACCGGGCCCCGATCCACATCGGCCGTCTCGAGGTGGTCCCGTACCCCGTCGATCACTCGATCCCGTTCGCCTACGGGTTCATCGTCCGAACCTCCGAAGGAAGTCTCGTTTACTCCGGTGACTTCCGTCATCACGGGCCCCGCGCCGACGACACGCACGCGTTCTTCCGTGCCGCGGCGGCCGAGAAGCCGCAGGCGCTGCTCATCGAGGGAACGCGGGCCGGCCCCGATCCCCGCCGCAATTTCTCCGAGGAGGGCGTGCGCGCGGCGGTCGACGGGCTGCTCGCGCGGCACCGTTCGCTGGTCCTCGCCTGCACCTACCCGCGGGACATCGACCGCTTGGTGACGCTCTACGGAGCGGCCCGCCGGGCCGACCGATCGCTCGTGATCTCCCCGCGGACCGCCCATCTGCTCGCGACGATCGGGCCCCGCTTCGGCCGCGACGGATTCCCGCTCCCTGGCGCGGCGGAGGGCCTCGTCGTCTACGAGCGGAAGAAGAAGCGGAACTTCAACTGGGAGAAGCCGTTCCTCGACGAGGCGATCTCCGCGGACGAGGTCCGTCGGGAGGGGAGCCGCTACCTCCTCGCGCTGGACCTCCTCCACTTCCCCGAGCTCATCGACCTTCGGCCTCCCCCCGGGGCGCCGTTCATCCACTCGATGAGCGAGCCGTTCACTGAGGACGACGTCGACGACAGGGTGATGCACAATTGGCTCGACCACTTCCACCTCTCCTTCCACCAGTTCCACGCGAGCGGCCACGCCTCCGCCGCAGAGCTGTACGAGCTCGTGCGGGCCGTCCGCGCCGAACGGGTCTACCCGATCCATACCGAGCACCCCGAGGCGTTCGAGGCAGAGGTCCCCGGCGTGCACCCGCCCGAGCTCGGCGTCCCGTACCCCATCGGGGCCGCCCCCGGCCGCTAGATTAAGCCCCCCCGCCGTTCTCGCCGACGCGATGGCCGCCGAGCGACTTTCGACGGGGATCCCGTCCGTCGATCGGCTGCTGAAGGGGGGCCTCGAGACCGACTGTCTCACCGAGATCTACGGCGAGGGCGGGAGCGGCAAGACCCTCTTCTGCCTCGAGATCGCGGTCCGGGTCGCCCGGTCCGGACGGTGGGTCGTCTACATCGACACCGAGGGAGTCAGCGTCGACCGGCTGCGGGCGATCGCGGCCGACGACCTCGATGCGGTCCTCGACCATCTGCTCCTATCGACCCCGAAGAGCCTCGCGGAGCAGGGACGCGCGGTCGCGGCGGTCGGCGCGCTGGTCCGCGACCGGAAACGGCCGGTGGGCCTCATCGTCGTCGATTCCGGCACGTACTACTACCGGCTCTCGCTTTCGGGGCCGGACGAGGACGACGCCCGGCAGGCGCTTTCGGTCGCGGTCGCCGACCTGGTCTCGCTCGCGCTCGAGGAGGAGGTGCCCGTGCTGTTCACCAATCAGGTCTGGCGAAGCATCCGGGAGGGAACCCTCGAGCCTCTCGGGGGCTCGTTCCTGAACCACGCGGCGAAGACGATCCTCCGGTTCGACCGGCTCGCCGGGAACCGGCGCCGGGTCGTCCTCCTGAAGCACCGCTCGCTCCCCGAGGGAGCGGCGGAGTTCCGCATCACCTCGACGGGCCTCGAAGGGGACGGCCCCGGTTGAAATGGAGATAAGCCCCGACGCCCGTTCCCCGACGATGGTGGAGCCGCTCCAATATTCCGACGTCTCGACCCCGATCGGGACCTTCCGAGTGGTCTACCAGGGACAGAACGTGCGGGTCGTCGACCTCCTCGAGAACGGGGTCGCCCAGACCGGGTTGCCCCCGGGAGCCTCGCGTCGGAAGGCCCCGTTCCCCTCGGGGAGCCCCCCTCGGCAGCTCCAGGAGTACTTCCGCGGAGAGCGGACCCGCTTCGAGCTCACGATCGACCCGGATTCCGATTCCGCCTTCGACCGGAAGGTCTGGGAGGCGCTGGGCCGGGTGTCGGCGGGCCGCACCGTGACCTACGGCGAGCTCGCGCGCCAGGCCGGCTACCCCGGGGCGGCGCGGGCGGTCGGGGGCGCGATGCACCGAAACCCGATCCCCATCGTCATCCCCTGCCACCGGGTGATCGGGCTCGGGGGGTCGATCACGGGCTACGGGCTCGGGCTCTGGCGCAAGCGATGGCTCCTCGACCACGAGGGAGCCTGGCCGATCCGCTCCCGTTCGGCCGAAGGTCCCCGGCCCCGGGGCCAACGGACGCTGGATGCGCTCCTCGAGCCGCCCTCGACCCGGCGGCGCCCCCCGACGACCTAGCGGCCGAGCGCGGGCCCGGCCCCACCCCGATCGACGGCGCCCGAGCCACGATCTACTACGGAATGTAGTAGGTTCGGACCGTCCGGCCCTCGCTCCGACGTGGAGGCGCCGGCGGCTCACCCGGAGTAGTAGGCCGCGTCGTACGGCTCAGGCTTGAGCCCGCGGCGCTGGCGGATCTCGGCGACGACGCCCGTCTGGAGCTCGCCCGGAACCGGCTCGAAGCCCATCGACTCGGTGGCCCAGAGGACCTTCCCCGCGGTCGCGCTGCGGATATCCGAGGCGAACCCGAACATCTCGGCGACCGGGACCTTCGCGACGACGGTCTGGAGGTCGCCGACGCTCGTCATGTCGAGGATCTCGCCCCGTCGGCGCTGGAGCTCGCGGGTCGCCCCGGCGAGCACCTCTTGCGGGACGTTGACGGTGACCTTCTGGAACGGCTCGAGGAGGAGACGGTCGCCGAGCACCATCGCCCCGTACATCCCCGAACGGGCCGCCGGGATCGTCTGCGCGGGACCGCGGTGGATCGAGTCCTCGTGGAGCTTGGCATCGACCAGGCGGAGCTTGAGCCCGTACACCTTCTCGTTGGCGAGCGGGCCGCGGCCCATGGCCTCCTTGAAGGCGTCGACGATGAGGTCCATTGTTTCGTTGAGGTACTGGATCCCCTTCGTCACGTCAAAGAGGATGTTCGTCCCCTCGACCGCCACGATCCCCCGTCCCTCGTCGCGGTCGATGCCGAGCTGCTCGAGCCGCGCGACCAGGGTCTTCGTGTCCTTGAACGACTTCCCCTGCGGGATCTCGCCGTCCTTGATCGCCTGGACGACGGCGTCGGGGAGCGGCTCGACCTCGAAGTAGAACCGGTTGTGCTTGTTCGGGGACTTCCCCTCGAACGGACCGCCCGGATGCTTCACGCACTCGCGGTAGACGACGATCGGCTTCGAGGCCGTGATCTCGACCTTGTAGTCGTTGACGATCCGGTACTGGGTGATCTCGAGGTGGAGCTCGCCCATGCCCGAGAGGAGGTGCTCCCCCGTCTCCTGGTTGATCTCGACCTTCAGGCTCGCGTCCTCTTTCGCGACCTTGCGCATGACCTCGATGAGCTTCGGAAGGTCGGCCATCCGCTTCGGCTCGATGGCGACCGTGACGACGGGTTCCGAGACATGGCGGATCTCCTCGAACGGCGCCATGTCGGCGGACGCCGCCATGGTCGTACCGGCGAAGGCGTCGGTCAGGCCGATGACCGCGGCGATGTTGCCGGCCGTGACCTCCTCGACCATGAGCCGTTCGGGGCCCATGAACAGCGAGACGTGCTGGACCCGGTTCTTGATCTTCGAGCCGACGACCGCGAGCTCCATCCCCTTTTGGAGGCGGCCGGAGAAGATGCGTCCCGTGGCGATCTCGCCGGCGCTCGGGTCCATCGTGATGTCGGTGACCATGAACGTCGTGGGCCCGCCCGTGTCGGTGTTGACCATCGCCTGGCCGACCTCGGAGCCGACATCGCCCCGCCAGATATTCGGGATGCGGTAGCGTTGCGCCACATGGGGGCTCGGCAGGTGCCGAACGACCATGTCGAAGACGACATCGTTGATCTTGGCCCGCTGCGCGATCTCGCGCGAGCGACCGGTCGAGACGAAGTCGATGATGTCGGGGAACTTGACGCCCGTCCGCTGCATGTAGGGGACGCTGATCGCCCAGTTCTCGTACCCCGAGCCGAACGCGACCGACCCATCCCGGGGGTCGACGCTCCACTCGTCGACGAACTCCTCGGGCGCCATCCGGCGGATGAGCTCGTTGACCTCCGTGATGATCATCGTGAAGCGCTTCTGGAGCGACTCGGGGGTGAGCTGGAGCTCCTTGATCGCCCGGTCGACCTTGTTGATGAAGAGGACCGGCTTCACCTTCTCGCGGAGCGCCTGCCGCAGCACCGTCTCCGTCTGGGCCATGACGCCCTCGACCGCGCAGACCACGACGATCGCCCCGTCGACCGCCCGCATGGCCCGCGTGACGTCCCCGCCGAAGTCGACGTGGCCCGGGGTGTCGATGAGGTTGATCAGATAGTTCTCCTTCTCGAACTCGTGGACGATCGTGACGTCCGCGTTGTTGATCGTGAGCAGACGCGCCTGCTCCTGCTCGTCGAAGTTGAGGTAGAGCTGCTTTCCCGCGAGCTCCGTGGAGATCATTCCCGCCGCGGCCAGCAGGTTGTCCGAGAGCGTCGTCTTCCCGTGGTGGATGTGGGCGACGATGCCGATATTGCGGATCTTGTCGATGCTCCGCATCATTTCCGGGATGGCCTTCGCCAGCTCGCTACGGATGTGTGTCATGGGCTCCCCTACTCGGTCCTCAGCGGGCGGACTGCGCCACGCGCTCGACCTCTTCCTTCCGTCCAACGGAGAACGAGGTCAGGTCGCCCTTGGCCGCGAGGCGAATCTCGTCCGCGAGGCAAGAGTGGATCGGCTTGGTGGACTTGTGGGAGGCCTGGATCGCGCCGAGCGCGAGGTTGCGGATCGCGACGTTCAGGCGCCGGGCCGGTGACGCGTCGACCGCGCGCGGGACCGAGATACCGCCGAACTGGAGCCGGGTGACCTCCTCGCGCGGCGCCGCGTTCTCCACGGCGTCGACGAGAAGCTGGAGCGGGTTCTTCCCTTCCTTCTGGGCGAGCTCGTCGAACGCGCGGCGGATGGTGGAGAGCGCCTTCGACTTCTTGCCCGTGAACTTCCCGCCCTTCATGAGGTGGTTCGCGAGCCGCTCGACGAGGTGCATCCGCGTCTTGAGGAACGGCCGGCCCGTGAGGCGGCCCTCCGTGTGCGGCGCGTAGACCGGGTGGAGATAGAGATAGGGCAATAGACCCGGGTCGTGGACCTCGACCCCCTCGAACGGGTACTTCCCGAAGAGCGGAGGGACCGAGAACGGCGGCGGCGGGGGCGGCTGCGGGCGCTGGACGATCGGCCCGGTCTCCTCCGTGGAGGGTTCGGGCGGACGCAGGGACTCGGGGTTCGCGCTCATCGGGCCGGCTTCTCCTTCCGTCCCCGCACGAGCTCGTCGAGCGAGACGCTGTTCACCTGGATCACCTTGTAGCGGACACCGGGGATGTCCCCGTACGACCGGCCCATGCGGCCACCGATCCCTTCGACGAGCACCTCGTCGTGCTCGTCAATGAAGTTGATCGCGCCGTCGCCGACCGCGAACGCCGTCACCTGGCGACCGTTCTTGATCAACTGGACCTTGATGCACTTGCGGATCGCGGAGTTCGGCTGCTTCGCTTCGACCCCGACCTTCTCGATCACGATCCCCCGGGCCTGCGGCGCGCCCTCGAGCGGGTCGGAGCGCTCCTTGAGGTGCTGTTCCCGCCGCTTGTAGTAGCGGTCCGACCAGCGTCGCCGCTGGCGGAGGCGGGCCAAGCGGCCCGCAGTGTTGAGTCCGGACGGCGGAGTCATAGGCGCGAAGGGGCCGAGCCACAGGGTAGCCCTATTTAAGGTCCGTCCCGCGTCTTGCTTCCGCCGCGCTTCGGACCCCGCGGTGACCCCGATGGAACCGACCTTGCTTACCTCTCCCCCGGCCACCCGGTCCCCCCGCGGACGGCGCACCTCCCCGAAGGTGCGGGCCGACTGGGAGCGGCTCTCGCAGGAGATCCGGGCCTGTCGACGGTGCCCGCTCGGCCGGCAACGGACCCACGCGGTCGTCTATCGCGGGAGCCTTGCCCCGAGGGTCGTCTTCGTTGGAGAAGCGCCCGGTGCCGAGGAAGACCGACAGGGAATCCCGTTCGTCGGCCGCTCGGGTCGGCGGCTCGACGCCGCGATCCGGACTCTGGGATTGGGAGCAGGAGCGTACGGTGTGCTGAACGTGCTCAAGTGCCGACCGCCCGCGAACCGGTTCGATCCGAAGGCGGCTCGGACCTGCCGACCGTTCTTGGACCGACAGCTCTCGCTCTTGCGCCCCGCGCTTCTCGTGACGCTCGGGGCCCACGCGCTGCGTGCGATCGACCCCGACGCGCCGCCGGTGCTCACGGCGGCGGGTCGGCTGCGGGCCGGCGCCGATCCCCCGCTCTTTCCCCTGATCCATCCGGCGGCAGCGCTGCGTTCTCGGCGTTGGAGCGACCGCTGGGACCGCGACCTCGCGGCGCTCGGGGAGTGGTTGCGGACCGGGCCGGGGACGAACCTTTAATCGCGCGGGGCGGCTCCTCGGGACGTGCGGACGATCGAGCTGTTCGTCCTGGACGGTTCCTACCAGGCCCAGAACGACGAGGTGGTCGTCGAGCTCTTTGGGCGTACCCGCGACGGGACGACCCTCGTGGCCCGGTACTACGGGTTCCGCCCGTACTTCGTGATCACCGAACCGACCGCCGAGGTGCGAGAGCAGCTCGCTCGGGACCCGGAGGTGATCGGCGTCGACGACATCTCCACTTGGGTCGGGGGCCACGATCGCCCGGCGATCCGCGTCACGCTCCACCGTCCGTGGCTCGTCCCCCAGTATCGGGACCGCTACCGCCGCCGGGGGGACGAGACGAGCGTGCTCGCCTGCGACATCCCGTTCGTCCACCGATTCCTCTACGATCTTCACCTCGGCCTGACCGTCGCCTTCGAGGCCGAGGACGAAACGCCCGAGGTGCGGGCGCGCTACACGGTTCCGACGGTCGTGCGGGTCGTCCGCGCGCCGGGGCAGGACATCCGGCCGACCGAGCCGTTCCGTCCGTCCCTGCGGGTCCTCTCCTTCGACATCGAGAACGCGATCCGCGCCCGGACCATCTTCACGATCTGCGGCGTGAGCGAGGGCGGGGGCCGCGATCGCGCGACGTTCCGGATCACCGACCCGAGCGAGAGGCGGATCCTCGAGCGGTTCGTCGAGGTCGTGCTGGCCGACGACCCGGACGTCATCACCGGCTACAACATCGGCGGGTACGACTTCCCGCTCCTGATGGAGCGGGCCGGCGTGACGGGGCTCGGCTCCCTGCCCATCGGGCGCGAGCGCTCCTCCCCCTCGGAGTTCGGGGAGCGGCTCTGGAAGGTGTCGGGGCGGGTGATCGCCGACGCCTGGTGGTCGGCGCGGCGGGACCTCAAGCCGAAGCAGGAAACGCTCCAGTTCGTGGCCCGCACGCTCCTCGGAGACTCGAAGCTCGCGGTCGATCGCCGCAACATCGAGGAGGAGTGGGCCCGCGATCCGGAACGCGTGATGGAGTACTGCGAACACGACGCCGACCTCGCGTTGCGGATCCTCCAGCGCCTGCGTACGATCGAGCGGGCGGCCGACCTCGCCACCGTCGCGCACCTTCCCCTCGAGGAGGGGCTCAACGGACGGACCTCCCTCTACATCGATGCGATGCTGATCCCCCGCGCCGACCTGCGCGGCGTCGGCGTCCCGATGAGCCACTTCAGCGGCCGGGACAACCCGATCGAGGGCGGCTACGTCCACGCGATCCGGCCCGGGATGTACCGCTGGGTCGTGGTGCTCGATTTCAAGTCGATGTACCCGTCCATCATCATCTCGAAGAACCTCTGCTTCACGACCCTCGCCCCCGAAACCGGGACCACGGTGGCGCCCTCGGGGGCCCGGTTCGTCGATCCCTCGGTCCGACGGGGGATCATCCCCGAGATCCTCCAGGAGCTCCTCACGGACCGCGACCGGTTCCGCCGGGCGGCCCGGGAGGCGACCAGCCCTGAGCTCGCGGCGTACTATGACGGTCTCCAGAACGCGGTCAAGGTGCTGATGAACTCGTTCTATGGCGTGCTCGCCTCGAGCTTCTATCGGTTCACGAACAAGGATATCGGCGCCGCGATCACCGCGTTCGCCCGAGAGGCGATCACCTCGATCATCCGAGCCCTCGAAACGGACGGCTACGAGGTCGTGTACTCCGACACCGATTCCGTCTTTGTCCGCTCCCCAGTGGAGAGCCTGGAGGGCGCCCGGGAGTTCGGGGAATCGATCGCGAAACGGTTCACGCACGCCGGCACGACCTTCGAGTTCCAGTCGGTCTTCGAATCGTTCTTCTCCCACGGCGCCAAGAAGCGCTACGTCGGGCGGACCGTCTGGCCCCGCGAGGAGCTCGTCGTCCGGGGCTACGAGACCCGACGCACGGACGCCTTCGATTACCAGTCGGAGGCGCTGATGGAGGTCTTCGACCTCGTGCTCCGCGGCGATACCGACGGGGCGGTACGACGGGCCCGCGAGCTGGTCGGGGCCGTGCGGAACAGGGCCGTGCCGGTCGAGCGGCTCGTGATCGCGCGGACGGTTCGGGCCGAGAGCGAGTACAACGAGGCGACCCGGGACGCCCTGCCGTTCCTCCGGGTCTTCCGCCAGCTCCGCGCCGAGGGATACGACGTCATCCCGGGGATGCGCGTCGCCTGGATCGTCACGGATTCGCGGAAGAGCCCGCAGGAGGTCGAGCCGTGGGTCGAGGGCCGGCCGTTCACGAAGCAGCCGGACTGGGAGTACTACGCCGACCGGGTGGCGCAGACGCTCGCCCGGGTCACGGAGGTGTTCGACTGGGATGCCTCCGCCCTCCTCGGCGGGAGCCGCCAGCGACGGCTGGGGGCGGCCGCGCCGGCCCCGAAGCTCGACACGGGCCCGGCGGCGACGCTCGAGACGTCGATCGCCGACCTGGGTAAGCCGACGAAACGCAAAACGACGAACCGCAGCCTCACCGATTACCAGTAGGCGGACCCGTCGGGGGCGGCCGCCGCAGGCCCCGAGAGCGGGAGGTCACTTCTTCGCCTCGGGCTCCGACTCGCCGCGCAGCGTGAACAGCGCTCCCACGATGGCGATCGGGATGCCGAGGACCCCGAGGAGCGGCAGTCCGATGTGGAGGACGAGGGCGCCGAGAAGGAGCGTGAAGACCGGGATACCGGTCATCAGCATGGGAGGGATGATGAGCCCCGCTCGCCGGATCGCCAGGAAGTAGATGGCCGGCGCAAGGAAGAAGCTCGACACCCCGGTGGCGACCAGGAGGAGGAGCGGGAGCCCCGGGTCGACCGCCAGCCCCGCGTACCCGCCCGGGATGGCGAAGGAGAGGGCCGCGGTCCCGATCGCCGCGGCGAGCATCGACTGGGCCACGACCGCGGAGGGGGGCGCGCGTTCGTTCGCGCGCGCCGTGAGCAGGAAGTAGAAGGCGACGGTGAGCGGCACCACCGGCACGACGACCCAGCCCCAGTCGTGGACGGCGCCGAGCCCCCCGCCGCCGGCGATCGTCATCGCTCCGCCGGCGAGGCTGAGAACGAGGCCGAAGGCGAAGATCGGGGTCCGGACGTGCTCGGTATGGGCGCCGAGCAGGAACGCGACGATCAACGGGGTCGCCACGACGTCCCCGATGAGGGAGAGGAGGGAGGCATCGACCGGTCCCGTCAGGTAGGTCGCCGCGAGGACCGAGAGCTGCATCCCGATCAGGAGGGCCGTCCGAAGGTAGGCGGCCGGCTCCCGCCAGACGCGCAGGAACGCGGCGCCATCCCCAGTGACCGCGACCCACCCGGCATAGGCGAGGCCCCCGAAAACGAACGGATAGGTCAGGACGGCGGAGGGGGTCGTTCCGGGCGTGAGAGCGAGGACGAAGATGTAGTAGGTCGACCAGGCGAAGGCGGCCGCGACCGACAGCACCGTCGCCTCGGCCCTAGGTCCTCCCCCGCGTGCCACGCCGCGGGTGAACGGCCGTTTTGGATAATCGTTTGCCGAGGAGAGACCCGACTACTCGTAGCCCTCGTACCGCAGGTCCCAGGCCGGGAGCGAGACGCCCGAGCCGCGCTCCACGTGGCCGATCTCCGCGACGTCCGGGGCGCCGGCCCGAGCGAGCCGACGCCGCACCTCCGCGAGGTGCGAGCGGCCCACGACGGCCGCGAACCCGATCCCCATATTGAACGTCTGGAACGCCTCCCGGGCCGAAAGGCCCCCGAGGTCCCGGAGCCAGTCGAAGAGCGGCGGGGGCGAGGGCCAGGCATCGAGAACGAACTCGACCTTCGGGTGGAGGCGGACGAGATTGCGCACGCCTCCCCCCGAGATGTGCGCGAGCCCCCGGAGTTCCGGCCGCCCCGCAAGGGCCTCCGCGACCTCCGTGTAGATACGGGTCGGGCGCAGGAGCTCCTCGCCCACGGGTTGGGAGGCGCCCGGACGGGGACGCGAGAGGTCGATCCCGCGGGATTCGATCAGCTTTCGGATCAGGGTGAAGCCGTTCGCATGCACGCCGTTCGCGGGGATGCCGAGGATCCGGTCGCCCGGGCGGATGCGACGGCCGGTCACCGGCGCCCGTCCTCGAGGGAAGAACCCGATCGCAGTCCCGCCGAGGTCCAGGCCGCGCAGGATATCCGGCACGACGGCCGTCTCCCCGCCCAGAAGCGCGCACCGCGCCGCCCGCAACCCCCGATCGACCCCCCGGCCGAGCGCGCGGAAGACCTCGGGATCGGGCGGCTGGCCGCAGAGGATCGTGTCGACGAGCGCGGCGGGGCGCGCCCCCATCGCGGCGAGGTCGTTCACGTTCACCCCGACGATGTCCT
The DNA here is from genome assembly GCA_021821785.1 of Thermoplasmata archaeon. Taxonomy (GTDB): domain Archaea; phylum Thermoplasmatota; class Thermoplasmata; order Lutacidiplasmatales; family UBA184; genus Lutacidiplasma. The sequence goes on along the minus strand of JAKACD010000004.1, from coordinate 27,635 downwards.
CGCCTACCTCCTCCCAGCGACCGAGCTGCTCGGCGAGCAGGACCTTTGTGCCGACCGTGTCGGTGGTGATCGCGATCGTCTCGCGACCGATCCGGACGAGCCCCGCATAGTGGCCGGGCGCGGCGACGACCCGACCGTGGTCGGGCGGTGACCGGTACTTCACCGCGTGGAGGAACGCATCGAGCGCCCGCGAGCGGACCCCGACATCCACGCCGCTCCGAGCGTACGTCCATCCGGGGGACGGCGGGGTCGGCACCGTTGCGGTGAGAGAGCGCCGGGCAGAAAACGGCTGCGGCCCGTCCGACGGCTTCTTTACGCCCTCCACCGTTCCGGCGTGGGATGGGGATCGGGCGGACCTCGGCGGACGGCGACCCACGGGAGCCGCCGGCGCTCGTCCTAGCGGGCCGCGCCTGGGTCCGCGGTCGGCTCCAGCCGGTCGAGATCGCGATCGACACGGCCGGCCGTATCGAGTCGGTCGGCAAGTCCCGCGCGGGGAGCGCCCGACACGACGTCGGGGACGCGGTGATCCTTCCCGCGGCGACGGACATCCACGTGCATCTGCGAGATCCGGGGGGTCCCTCCGCGGCGGAGAGCATCGCCACCGGCACGATCGAAGCGGCGCTCGGGGGGGTTACGCTCGTGGGCGACATGCCGAACAACGAGCCGCCCGTCTCGGACCCGGACGCGATCCGGGCGAAGGAAGCCCGGGTCCACGGTCGGGCGGCGGTGGACGTCCTGCTGTACGCGGCGCCGACGCGGCCGGCGGCGCTGGAGCGGCTGGCGCGGACCGCCGGCGCGTTCAAGGTCTACGAGAGCCCCACGACGGGGATCGGGGAGGGCGTCCCGGCGGACGAGCTTCCCGCACTTCTCGAGCGGCTCGCTTCGCTCGACCTGCCGGTCTCGGTCCACGCGGAGGACCCGAGCCGGTTCTCCCGCGCCGGGGTCCCGCGCGACCCGGAGGGCTGGAACGCCCATCGGCCGCCCGAGGCGGAGGGGGCGGCCATCGATCGGCTCCTGAACGCACCGCCGCGCCTGCGGCTCCACGTCGCGCACGTGACCACCGCCGGCGTCCTCCCGAGGATTCGGACCGCGGGCCTCTCGTTCGAGGCCACGCCGCACCACCTCCTCCTGTCCCAGCGAACCGGCGCGGATGCGCGGTTCAAGGTGAACCCCCCGTTGCGCTCGGAGGCGGACCGCCGGGCGATGTGGGAGGCGTTCCGGCGCGGGGAGATCCCGATCGTGGCGAGCGACCACGCTCCCCACCCGACCGAAGCGAAGGATCTCCCGTTCGAGAAGGCCCCGAGCGGTATGCCCGGGGTCGAGACGCTCCTGCCGCTCTTGCTCGCGCGGGTGCGGGCCGGCGAGCTCGACCTGGCCGTCCTCATGGCCGCGGCCTGCGATCGGCCCGCCCGGTGGTTCGGGCAGCCGCTCGGCCGCATCGCCCCCGGCCACCGGGCGAATCTCCTCGTCGTCGACTTCAAAGCGCGGACCCGGCTCGATCCCCGCCGCCTGCGCGCCCCCTGCGGCTGGACGGCGTTCGAGGGGTTCGAGGCGATCTTCCCCCGCGAGCACTATCGGGACGGGGAACGGATCGTGGTCGACGGCGAGTATGTCGGGCGGCCCTCGGGCCGGGTCGTGCGGCCCGAGTTCGCGCGCGGCGAACGGACCGAGCCGGAGTGAGTTCCCGCCGCGCGGCCGCCGGGCTCGAACTCTGGTCGGGGCGAGCGGCCCGAGAGGATCGAGCCGCGCACGCCCGCGACCGCGGACGGCTCGAGGCAGAGAGGTCCTCTCAGGGTGAACTAACTGGGTGGGGGCGGGGTCGCTTCGGCGCCCGGCGACGCGCGGACGGCCCGCCGGGGTGGCCAACCGGGCGCCAGCACTCCGACGATCTGGAGCAGGATGTAGATCACGGCCAACCCTACGAGGGCGATGAGCGGGTAGTTCAGGAGGGTGAAGTAGGAGGTGACGACGGTCCAGTTGGAGCGGAGCACCATGCCCGCGTAGATCAGCCCGAAGGTGAACGGGACCGACCCGACGAGCGTGTAGATCCCGAAGCGCGCCGCCGGCATCTTCGCCGTCCCCGCGGGATAGGAGATGTAGCTTCGGACCACCGGAAGGAGCCGCGCGACGCCCACGGTGACCTCGCCGCGCCGAGCGAAGTACCGGTCCATCCGCTCGAGATGGCGGGGCTCGAGGCGCAAGCGTCCCAGGCCGAGGCCGGTGATCCGGTGCCGCCACCAGCGTCCGACCGCATAGCCGGCGAACGAACCGATGAGTCCTCCGAGGAGGGCCACCGTGAGCGCCCCCGTCAGCGAATAGGTACCGTCGGCGATGAGGAACCCTGCGAACGGGAGGATCACCTCGCTCGGGACCGGCGGGACCCCGAAGCTCTCGACGGCCATGAGCGCGAAGAGGCCGGGCAGTCCGACCGTGGTCATGATCAGGATGATCACGTCCACGACGCTGCCGATGAGAGAGAACGCCACGCGATCGAGCCTCCGACCTGACGACCGAACCCGCTTATGACCCCGAGGGCCCCTCGAAGACGAGGCGGAACGGCTCGGAGAGCGTCACGTTCGTGCGGGCGGGGATCCCCTCGAACTCGAGGGGGGTGGAACAGCCCCCGCAGGAGACCGCCGGCCGACGCCGCCCAAGGGCGATGGAGAGCGCCACGCCGACCTCGATCTCGGCCGGACGACGCTCCGCGTGGCCGATCGCCGCGCGGAGGGCGGAGAGCAGCGTCTCCTCCTCCGGGGTGCCGGTAGCCGCCACCATTGACCGCACGACCAATCGCCCCCTCTTAAGGAGCGCGCGTCCGGGGAAGCGCGTGTTACGGGTTCCCTTCGCTCGGTGGCTCGGAGGGTGGCGAGCCCTTCTTGGGGGCCCGCTTCAGGATCTCCCCGCTGATCTTGTCGAGCTCGGCCATGAGCGAGTCGATGTCCGGCTCTCCCTCCTCGGCGGCAGCCGGAGGCGGCGCGACCGCGGTCTTCGGCGCGGGGACCACAGGGGGCGACTGACCGACGTCCTCGGGCGTTTCGAGATAGGCCGGAGCGGCCGGCGGCGGTGGCGCCACCGGGGCCATGGCCGGGGGAGCGGACGGGGGCGGGGCCGCGGGCCCGGCTCCCGGCGCTCCCCCACTCTCCCATGGCTGCACAGCGGCCGGGGCGGCGGCGGTCGGCGGCCGGCGCCGGCGCATGAAGAAGAGGGCGACCAGGATGGCGGCGAGCACGACCGCGACGATCGCCCCGATCACGTAGGGGCTCAGTGCGTTCGTGCTGCTCTGCTGAACGTAGCCGCCGGTCGTCTGAGCCTGCACGACCCCCACGTCGGGGGTGAGCGCGGCGGCAATGACGACCGCGAGCATCGCCGCCCCCAGGGCAAGCGGAACGATGCGGCGGCCCCAAGGGACAGTCGCCATCAGGACAGGGGGAGACAACCCCCCGCTACTTAGGCATGATGTACACCCTATCTAAACCTGATGCGAAGCCGCCTCCGGTTATACGGCCGGGGAGATCTGCTCCCGGCTGCTCTCGGTCCCACCGGGTCGGGACCTCTCCTGGAAGGCGGTGGGATTTTGAGGGGCGCGCGGGTAGGTGAGAGAGGACGGTCGTGGCGTTTCCCTTCGTGGAGGTGTTCCTCGGGCTCCTCCTCGCCTACATGGTCTACTCGGTCTGGGCCCAGCTCGATGCCCGGCTCCCGATCGGCGCGGCCCTCGTCTTGCTCGTGGTCACCGCGGTCGTCGACGCCCTCGGAGCGACCTCCTCCGCGAACACGCTCGCGGAGTTCGTCTTCTTCCTGCTCGGCGCGGGCGTCCTGCTCCTGCTGGTGGAACACGTACGGGAGGGCCGCCGCGCGCCGGCGTCCGCTCCCGACCGCTCAGCCGGTCCGACGGAGCCCGTAACGACCGAGCCGACGAACGAGGTAGAGCGGTCGCCCGATCAGGCGCTCGACGGCCTCGAGCAAGAGGCGGTCCCCCTCACCGATGCTCCGGGTCGCGAGGACGATCAGAAGGAACAGCCCGGCGATCGCGAGCCCGAGCAGCGGCACGGCGAGGTAGGGGAGCGCGGGCCGGAGGAGGAAGAGGGCGGCACCGATGGGGAGAGCGGTGGCGAGGACCGGCAGGACGAAGTCCCGCGAGAACGGGTGGACCCGGTAGGCGAGCGCGACCTGACCGAGGGATAGCGCCGTATAGGCGACGTTCGCCCCGGCCCACGCCACGGCGGCCCCCGCGTAGCCGTACGCCGGGATCAGGAGGAAGGAGAGACCCAGGTCGATGAGGCCCCCCGCGACGGCGTTCACCATCAGGAGGCGGGTCTGCCCGTAGACGACCTGCGCGGTGGTCGCCGGTCCGCACAACGTCGTAACAAAGGCGCCGACGACCGCGATCTGGAGGGGCGCGACCACGAGCGCGTACCCGGACCCGTAGACGAACCCCAGGGAGCTCGCGGGCAGGAAGAAGAACAGGACGAACAGCGGCAGCGAGAGCAGGATCATCCACTTGGTCGCGGTCGCGTAGGTCAGCAGGATCGATCCGGGTTCGCTCTGCCGCAGGAACCTCGTCGCCACGGGGAGGAAAATGTACCCGAGGGCGCTGACCCCGACCTGGAGCAGGCGGGCGAGCGTGAGCGAGGCGGAGTAGGTCCCGACCTCGTTCGAGTGAAAGACGCCGAGGATCAGGGTGTCGCCGGAACCCGAGATGCTGCCCATGATGCCGACGATGAACAGCGGCGCGGCAAAGCGGAGGAGCTTACCGAGGGCCGCGGGAGCGCGGGGCCCGCTCGGGAGGTGCCGGGGGAGCCGACGCACGGCGTACCCGGCGAGCAGCGCGAGGGTCACGACATTCGCGAGCGCGTAGGCGACCAGCGACTCCGTGTACGAGATCCCGAACGGGGGCAGGAAGAGAGCGACCCCAAGGAAGACGACGAAGAGCCCGGGGTTGACGATCGAGAGGAAGATCGCGTTGGGGAAGACGTCCTCGAACCCCTGGAAGATCGAGACGATCATCGACGCGAGGATCGAACAGGCGACCGCGATCGGGAATATCGAGAGACCGAACCCGATGACGGGGTCGCCGAGGATCGTGCCGATCGGGCCGGAGAAGAGCCACAGGAGCAGCCCGCTCGCGATCGCGGCCCCCCCTCCGATCCAGAGGCTGCCGCGGACGAACGCCCGTCGTTCGTCGTCCGAGGCCGCGTAGGGGATGCTGCGGGCGACCGCGCTCGGGAGGCCGAGCGTTCCGAACGACGACAGGAGCGCGGCGAGGGTCAGGCCGAAGGAGAAGGCGTTCCACTCGGGGTAGGAGATCGTGTGGATGAGGAACACCCGAGAGACGAAGGTGAGGCCGATGAGGCCGAGCGTGCCGATGAGGACGAGGAGCGTCCCGCGCGTGACGGTAGAAAGTCCTTCCCGGACCCCCGCGGCAGACCCCGTGGCCAAGAGACGTTCCTGCACCCCGGCTCCCGCGGGCGGGTAAATAGCTGGCGTTCCGGCGGCAGCCTTCATTTAGCCGACCGCGGCTCCGAGTCGCGTGGGACTCCCGGGGCCGGCGACGGGCGAGCTCGCGATCGCCCTGCTCGCCTGGGCGGGAACGGCGGTCGCGCTGGGGGAGCTCGTTCGCTACGGGGTCGCGCGGTATGTGTGCGCATGGTCGCTCGGGGATCCGATCGAGCGGGGTCTCCTCGACTTCTTCCTCGGAGGCGCGCTCCTCTACCTCGTCGCCGCGGTGCCGCTCGGGCTCTTCGTCGCCCCGATCGTTCTCGGCCTACCGATCGTCGCGGGCCTCGGTCTCCTCCTGGTCGTCGCCCGAGACCGAGCGGTTTCCGCGAGGTCCGGCGAGACCGTCGCACGGTCGTTCGGCCAGCTCCTGCGTCCGCCGTACCTCCTTACCGCCGCCTCTGCGCTCGCCCTGTTCTTGATCGAGCTCGCGATCACGACGCCCGTCGGCACGGGGAACACGTTCGATTCCGGACTGCTCACGACGTACGTCGCGCTGTTGCTCGATCACCACATGATCCCGCTCTCCTTCTCCCCGTACGCCTCCCCTGCGATCCTCTACCCCCAGGGGACCACGGTCTGGCTCGGCTGGGCGCAACTCGCGCTGGGCCTCCCCGCGGCCCGTACAAGCCTCCTCGTCACTCCCCTGTTCATCGCCCTCGCCCCCCTCGGTGGCTTCGTCTTCGGGCGTCGCTGGTTCGGCAGCGAGCGGGCCGGGCTCGCGTTCGCCCTGACGATGGCCTGGCTCGCGCCGATGACCCGCGGCATGGTCCAGGGGAGCAACGACTTCGTGTTCGCGTTCCCGCTCGTCCTGCTACTCGCGGGCGAGGCGAACACCTGGTTCCGTGCTCCAGGACCCGGGCGCTGGGACGCGCTCGGCTTCGGGCTTCTCGCGGGGTACTCCGCCGCGATGAACCCGGTCGGCGTCGAGTGGCTCGCCCCTACCGTGCTCATCGGCCTGCTCGTGGCCGGTCCGTTCTCGGCTCCGGCGCTCGGACGGCGGCTTGGGGTGTGGCTCGTGGCCACGGCCACCTCGCTCGTCGGCGTCCTCCCGTCCCTGTACATCCTCGTCCTGGGCCATGCGAGCCCCGGCTTCGTCCCGGGAGCGGCGGCGCCGCCCGCGGGAACCCCCACCGGCATCACCGCGAGCGAGTTCCTCGGCAGCATCGACCCCTTCCTCTTCCGGCCCGGCGACATCCAGCTCTCCCCGGTCACCGAGATCCGGGCCGAGCTCGCGGTCCTGCTCGTGGTCGGGCTCGCCCTGCTCCTCCTCGTCCGGCGCGGCTCCGAGCTCGAACGGTATCTCGCCGGGTTCCGCCGCTTCGCGATCGTCGGGGCCGGGGTCCTGGTGGCCCTCCTCGCGCTGATCTGGGCCGCCGCACAGCCGATCCCGATCGCGCGGGTGGTCGCGGCGATCACGAGCAGCGGCGAGCTCTCTATTCTGCTCTTCACGCTGTACGTCTTCGTCGCGGCGCTGCCGCTCGTTCTCGCGGTCGAGCGTTGCGGGAGCTGGTTCGACCGGCATTCGAGGGAAGGCGACGCCGGGCCCGGGGTCCGTCGGCGGCGCCGCGACCTAGCCGCGTTCGACCCAAAGCGCGCGGTCCTCGCGCTCGGGGTCGCGCTCGTGATCGTCATGCCGGGGGTCGCCGTCACGGCCGTCACCTATCCGCCGATGCTCGCGCCGCTCTACCACGATCTCGGGAACGTGACCGCCGACGACCTCGAGCTCCTTGCGTTCGCCGGGAGCTATCTTCCCGCGGGCGCCCGGGTCCTCATCGCCCCGGGAAGCGCGGCCGACTTCCTTCCGGGGTACGCGGCCAACGTCGTTCTGCTGTACCCGCTCATTCCGGGGTTCGAGTGGACCAACCGGTCGTACAATCTCGTGGTCGAGGAGCTCTCGAACGCCACGCTCGATGTCGCCGGGCGCGCGGCGATCACGGCCCTGGCGGTCCAGTACATCCTCGTGACCGGCGCCAGCACGACGCTCTGGCCTCCCTTCTCACCGGCGCCGCTCCTCGCCGCGCCGACGGCCTTCCCGCTCGTCCGCGAGTACGGGGACGCGTACCTCTTCGCGGTCGCCGGAGCCGGCTAAGGAGCTCCCACCGGGAGGGGCCGCGGGGCCCTCAGACGAACTCGTCGAGGAGCTTCTCCTTCCCGTGGAGACCCGCCGGCTGAAGGGCGAGCGGCCCCGCGGAGAGGACCTCTTCGAGATCCTCGTAGGTCGGGCGGTCGGTCTCATAGAACAGCCCGATCGGGATCTTGTCCCCCCACTCGAGCGACCGCTGCCAGGCGGCGACGAGGTCGGCGGGGTTGTGCCCGGCGCTCTCGAGCTTGTAGACGCGCTGGCGGAAGAAGTCGAACGTGTTGATCTTGTTGTAGGTCACGCAGGGGCTGAAGACGTCCACGAGCGCGAAGCCCTTGTGCTGGATCCCCTTCGCGACCAGATCGGCGAGGTGCTTCACATCGCCCGAGAAGCCCCGCGCGACGTACGTCGCTCCGCTGGCGAGGGCGAGCGCGATCGGGTCGATCGGGTTCTCGATGACGCCATTCGGCGTGGACTTCGTCTTCTGGCCCATCGTGGAGGTCGGGCTCGCCTGGCCGGTCGTGAGCCCGTAGATCTGGTTGTCCATGGTGACGTAGGTGAGGTCGACGTTGCGCCGCATCGCGTGCACGAAGTGGCCCGCCCCGATACCGAACCCGTCGCCGTCCCCGCCCGTGCCGATCACGGTGAGCCCGTGGTTCGCCCAGCGGATCCCCTCCGCGACCGGGAGCGCGCGTCCATGGATCCCGTGGAACCCGTAGGAGGAGAGGAAGTGGGGGAGGTTCGACGAGCAGCCGATGCCCGAGACGATGACCACGTTGTGGCTCGGGATCCCGAGCCGCTTCACGGCCATCTCGACCGCGGCAACGACCCCGAAGTCGCCGCACCCCGGGCACCAGGTTGGCTTCGTGTCGGTCTTGCCGACGAGGGGGAGCGCGGTTCCGACGGTCGTCGCCTTCGGCGCCACGGTCGTGTCGGCCATCTTACATCACCTCGAGCGCCCGCGCGACGATCTCGTGCGGGAAGAACGGCTCTCCGTCATACTTCAGGAGCCGGTGGGAGAACTGGTAGCCGGTCTCGGCCCGGAGGAGGCGGCCGAACTGGCCGGAGAAGTTCGCTTCCACGAGGAGGGTCTTTCGGGCCTTGCCGAGCAGCGCCGCCACCTTCTCGGCGTCGAGCGGGTAGAGCGTCGGAAAGCGCAGAAGGTTGGTCGGATGGCCGGTGGCGCGGAGCTCGGCCATCGCGTCCCGGACGGCCGCGACCGTCGAGCCCCACGCGACGAACGTGAGCGGGGCATCGGCGGGTCCTTCCAGGACCGGAGCGGGTGCGTTCGCGGCCAGGCCGTGGAGCTTGCGCATCCGCTTCTCCATCATCTGCTGACGCTCGGAGATCCAGCGAGGGATCCCCGCCCGGATGTCGGAGATGAGGTGGCCGCGCTCGTCGTGCTCGTCCGAGCCCGCCACGAAGTTGAGGCCGGGCTGGCCCGGGATCGCCCGCGGTGAAACGCCCGACGGGGTGTACTGGTAGCGCAGGTACGATCCGCCGTTCGGCTGCACCTGGAACAGGGACGGGACCGGCACCTCGAGGTCGATCTCCTCGCGATCGACGGTCATGTAGTTCTCGGAGAGGTGCAGGTCCACGGCCACGAGCACCGGCGTCTGCCATTCCTCGGCGAGCCGGAAGGCGTCGATCATGGCGCGGTAGGCTTCGCTCGGGGTCGCGGGGGCGAGAATCGCCCGCGGGAACTCCCCCTGGCCCGCCCCGAGCATCAGGTTGAGGTCGCCCTGCTCGGTCTTCGTGGGAAGCCCCGTGGAGGGCCCGGCGCGCTGCGAGTCGACGACGACGAGCGGAGTCTCGGTCATCCCGGCCATCCCGAGCGCTTCGACCATCAGCGAGAACCCGCCACCGCTCGTGGCGGTCATCGAGCGCACACCGGCGAACGAGGCGCCGATCGCCATGTTGATTGCCGCGAGCTCATCTTCCGCCTGCTTCACGACGACCCCGAGCTGGGTCGAGTGGGCGGCCATCCAGTGCATGATCGACGACGCCGGGGTCATCGGGTACTGGGCGAGGAACTTGCATCCGGCCGCCGCGGCCCCGAGGGCGATCGCGGAGTTCCCGGTCATCAAAAGCTTCGGCGCGCCCCGGCGGGAGAGCGCCCGGGCGTTCGGGCTCGCGTGCTGCTCGGCAAAGCGGTAGCCATCGGTCGACGCGCCCACATTCCAGGCCACGATGTCCCCCGCCTTGCGGCCGAAGGAATCGGTCAGCACCTGGTGGAGAAGGTCGAGCGGAATCCCCGCGAGGAAGGCGGTCGCCCCGAGGCCGCCCGCGTTCTGGAGGATCGACTGGCTCGTGTACTTCCGAGCGATCTCGAGCGTCGGGACCCCGAGCGGGGTGACGCCGTTCGGAAGGTCGGACGCCGCGAGAGCGAACTTCTCGGGGTCGAAGATGACGGTGCTGCCCGACCGGAGCCCGGCCGCGTGGACGTCGACCGTCGTGCGGTCGAGCGCATACAGGATGTCGGCCCCGTCGCCGGGGGATTCCGGCCGACCGTCCGAAGCGCGGGCCTGGAACCAGACATGGCCTCCCCGGATCACCGACTGGTACGCGTTCAGACCGAAGACATGCAGGCCCATCCGCGAGAAGCCCCGGGCGAGCGATTCGCCGATCGACTGGATCCCGTCCCCGGCCTGGCCCCCGACGCGGACCGCGATCTCGCTCATGCGTCGTTTCAGCGTCCGAGCGTATTAATCGATTGGCCCGGGCGACCACGAGACGGTTTTTCTACACCGGCGTGCTCGGCACCGTGGATGAACCGACCGACGGGGAGCGTGACCGTGCTCCTGTTCGCCTCGGCCCGCGAAGCGGTGGGTCGCGGCGAGCTCGCCTGGCCCATCCCCCCGGGGGGGCTGACCGCGGCGGCGCTCGTCGCCGCGATCGGGGCGAAGTTCCCGCGCCTCAGGCCCACCTTGGCCACCTGCCGCTTCGTGCGCAACGGAGGGTATCTCGACGACCTCGAGACCCGGCTCCGCCCGGGCGACGAGTTCGCGGTCCACCCTCCCTATGGAGGGGGGTAGGGATGTCGGTCCGCCTGACGGACGAGCCGCTGCGCGTCGACGCGGCGATGCGCGAACTGGAAGGCCCGGGTCTCGGCGGGGTCACCCTCTTCGCGGGGCGGGTCCGCCCCGACCGGGGCCCGGGGGGACGGGTCGTCGCCCTCCTCTACGAGGCCCACGAGCCGCTCGCGACTCGGGCGCTCCGCGCGATCGAGACGGAGGCCCGCCGCCGGTTCCGGACCGATCGGGTGGTGCTCTGGCACCGGGTGGGCCGGCTCCGGGTGGGCGAGGTCGCGGTGATCGTGGGCGCCGCCTGCAGCCACCGTGCCGCCGCGTTCGACGCCGCGCGATTCCTGATCGAGCGGCTGAAGGTCGCGGTTCCTATTTGGAAGACGGAGCGAGCACGACCCGTGCGTCGACCGCGACCACGCCCTGGCCCTTCGGCCGGACGATCAAGGGGTTCAGGTCGAGCTCGACGACCTGCGGCAGGTCGGTCGCGAGCTGGCTGATCCGTTCGATCGCCTCCTCGAGCGCGTCGAGGTCGCTCGGCGCCTCGCCCCGCACGCCCTTGAGGAGAGCGAAGGACTTGATCGACTCGACCATCCGCTGGACCGAGAGCGGACGGACGGGGGCGAGGCGGAACGTCACGTCGCGGAGGACCTCGACGTAGATCCCCCCCATTCCGAAGACGACGATCGGACCGAAGTCGGGGTCGCGCTGCACCCCCACCAGGACCTCCTTGCCGCCCTGGATCTGCGCCTCCACCTCGAACCCTTCGACCCGGGCGGTGGGGGCGGCGGACTTCACCGACCGCTCCATGCGCTCCCACGCTCCGCGCAGTTGCTCGCCGTCCTCGATGCCGACCGCGACACCGCCGACGTCCGTCTTGTGGGAGATGTCGGGCGAGGCGACCTTCAGCACGACCGGGTAGCCGATCCCGTCGGCCGCGCGGACCGCCTCGTCCACGCGGGTGACGCGCACGACCTTCGGGAAGGAGATGCCGTAGGCGCTCAGGAGGGAGCGGGCGGCGTATTCGGGCAACACCGTGACCCCGGCGCTCTGCGACTCGGCGAGCGTCTGGCGCACCACGGCTTCCTCCACAGGGAACGTCCGGTACTCCGTGCGCGGGCGGGTCCGCCACGCATGGAAGCGCGCGAGGCTCCCGAGACCCTGGATCGCCTCCTCGGGGAAGGTGAACGTCGGCACCCCCTGGCCTTCGAGGAACTCGACCTCGTGGGAGAGGTCGGTGAGGCCGAAGAGACAGGCGACGATCGCCTTCTCGCTCGAGCGTTTCGCGTCGAGGATCGCCTGGGCGACCAGCTCGCCGGTCATCGTTCCCGTCGGGGTGGCGATCACGAGCGCGCCGTCGACCTCGGGGTTCGCCAACAGCGTGCGGAGCGTCTCGCGATACTGGTCGGCGCCGACATCGGCCGTCATGTCGAGCGGGTTCGACAACGCGGCGATCTTCGGGAGGCGGAGCGCGAGCTCGGCCCGGGCCGAATCGGACGGCGCCGGCAGCTCGAGCCCGTTGCGGATCGCGGCGTCGGCCGCGACGATCCCCGGCCCGCCCGAGTTCGTGAGGATCGCGAGGCGGGGACCGTCGAGCCGGAGGCTCGACGCAAAGATCTTCGCCATCCGGAAGAGGTCGCCGAGCGTGTCGGCCCGGAGCACGCCCGACTGCTCGAAGAGGGCATCGTAGAGCTGGTCGCGCCCGGACTGGGCGAGCGAACCGGTATGGCTCCGGGCGGCCCGTTCGCCGGCCGCGGTCCGACCGCTCTTGATCACGAGGACCGGCTTCTGCTCCGTCACCTCGCGGGCGGCCTCGAGGAACTTGCGGCCGTTGGCGAGGCTTTCGACATAGAGGAGGATCACGCGGGTCGCCGGGTCCTTCCCCAGCGAATGGAGCAGGTCGTTCTCGTCGATGCCCGCGCGGTTCCCCACCGAGACGAACCGGGAGAACCCGATCCGCTCCGCGACCCCGTACGCCAGGATCCCCGCGCAGAGCGCGCCGCTCTGCGAGACGAACGCGATGTTCCCCCGGCTCGGAAGGTTCTCGCTGAACGTGGCGTTCAGGCTCACGTCGGGGTGCGTGTTCAGCACCCCAAAGCAGTTCGGCCCCACGAGCGACATCGAATAGCGCTGCGCCCGACGGACGACCTCTTGTTCCAGGGCGAGCCCGGCCCCGCCGACCTCGCGGAAGCCGGCGCTGATGATCACCAGCCCCCGGGTGCCGATCTTCCCGAGCTGATCGACCACGTCCGGGACGGCCGGCGCCGGGACGATGACGACCCCGAGGTCCGGCGCCTCCGGGAGGTCCTCGACGCCCGGATAGCATCGGACCCCTGAGACGCTCTTCCAGGAGGGGTTCACCGGGTAGGCGACGCCGCGGAAGCCGGCCTGGAGGATGTTCCGGAAGAGGCTCGTGCCGACCTTGCCCGGGGTGTTCGAGGCGCCGATCACCGCGACGGAGGCCGGTCGGAACAGCTCATCCAACTCCCGAGATCGCCCGACGACCATCGCTACACTACCTCCGGCCCCTCGGACGTCGGGCCCGTTATATAGAAACGCTCCCGTCCGAACCGATATGACGCCGGACGAGCGCCCGGTCACGGGGGCACCGACCTCCTCGCCGCCCCCCCACGCGGGCCACGCGGCGCCCCGGGGACCCCTCCAGCGGCTCGACAAGGGCCAGATCCGCCATGTCGTCGCTGTCGGGAGCGGGAAGGGCGGCGTGGGGAAGTCGTCGGTGACGGCGCTCCTCGCGGCCGAGCTCCAGCGACGGGGCCTCTCTGTGGGGATCCTCGACGCCGACATCACCGGTCCGTCGATCCCGAAGCTCCTCGGCATGACCGGACCGCTCGCGGACCGGGGCGAGGGGATCGAGCCCGCGGTCTCCCGAGGGGGGATCGAGGTCGTGAGCTCCCAGTTCATGGTCGAGGACGAGCAGACCCCGGTCATCTGGCGGGGCCCCCTCGTCACGCGGCTCATCACTCAGTTCTTCGGAGGGACGAACTGGGGAGCGCTCGATTACCTCCTGATCGACATGCCGCCCGGAACGAGCGACGTGCCGCTCACGGTCTTCCAGACGATCCCGATCGACGGCATGGTCTTCGTGCTCACGCCGCAACAACTGGCCGCGCTCATCGTGAAGAAGGCGATGAACATGGCCCGGGACCTCCACGTTCCCCTGCTCGGCCTGGTCGACAACATGGCCTGGCTGGAGTGCCCCCACTGCCACGAGCGGATCGCGCTCTTCGGCGAGAGCCGCGTGGACCGGATCGGAGAGGAGTACGGCATCCCCGTGATCGGGCAGCTCCCGGTCGTCCCGGTGATCTCCGAGCTCGCGGACGCGGGCCGGATCGAGGAGCACACCGCACCGGAGCTGGGCCAGTTCGCCGACGCGTTCCTCGCGGCGATCGACCGGGTCACGAAGAGCGCGGTCCGGGTGCTGTAGCCGCCCGGAGCGTGCGGAACGGCACGGTCTCGACCGGCACGCCCCGCCGTCCGAGGGCGCTCGCGAGGCCCGTGACGTGGGCATCTCCGACCACCGCCGCGAGCCGCCCGTAGCCGCCCCGCCGCAGGCCCAGGAGACGGTCGGCCATGTGCTCGTTCCGCTCGTCGAGCAGGACCCGCGCGATCGTCGGGCTCGCCGACCGGAGCTCCGCGGCGTACTCCTCGGGCGACTCGACGTAGCGGTCCATCTCCCGCTCCACGACCCGTGCGGGAACGAAGAGCCCCACGATCGAGCCCACGACCAGTGTCACGCGCTCCTTGAACGGCATCGCCCGGACGAGATGGAGGAGGGTCAGCCGCAGCGGGTCGTCGATGAGGAACAGGGGGATCGAGCGCTCCTGGGCGAAGGCCGCGGCCGCCCGCATCTCGGCCCCCGGCGGGCCTCCGCCGATCTCCGCTCCGAGCCGGCGCTGGAGGATCGACCAGAGCCGCGCGAAGAGGGGCGCCCCGGTGGGCTTCCGCCGCTCGGCGCCCGGCGCGAGCAACGACTCGATCCGCTCGGGGTCGAGCTCGACCGCGACCCCGTCGAGCGGCCGGGCCGCGAGGGTCCGCCGCAGCGGCTCGGCAAGGTCGACGACGTGCGCGGTCCCGATGAGCAGGACCGGCGCCTCGACCGTGCTCGAGTACATGCCGCGGCCAGACGACGGCCGCATTTCTGGATTCGCCCCGGGCCGCAAACCCCCAAATACGGCGGCGGGGTCGCCCCGCTGCATGACCTGGATGGTCTTCTCGGTCCCGAGGGAAAAGCGCAGCGAGCTCGACACCGTCCTCAAGGACGACCTGGTCTCGCGCCAGAGCCAGACGGTGCGGGAGGCCGCGACGCTCGGCGGTCCGGCCGACCATCTCTACGTGCTCATCGAAGGCTCCTCCGAGGGGACCCGCCGCGCGAGCGAACTGCTCGGGCCGGTCGCCCCGCCCGTTCCGGCCGCCGACGCCGACGCGATCTACCGGCGGTTCAAGGAGGAACAGGACGCCGCGTCCGTCGGGATGGGCCTGTTCTTCACCGAAGAGTGAGCCGCCGCGACGGTCAGTCGTTGGCCGGCGCCTGGGACGGCTCGAGGTCCTCGCCGCCTCCGAAGATCCGCTGGCACGACTGGTAGAACGCCTCGAGCCCCGTCCCTTCCTTCGCCGAGGTCGAGAGGAGGGCACCGAGCGGTCCCATGATCTCGATCGCGCGGAACAGCTCGGTCGACAATTGAACGTCCGGGGTCGGTGCGTCGCGCGTGACCGCTTCGTACAGCTGCCCCGGCTCTTCCGACCAGGCGAGGACCTCCGTCGCCTGTTCCGCGGTCAGTACGTCCGCCTTGGCGAGGACGTTCACGATCGGCAAGCGGAAGCGGAACTCGAGCGTCGCGCTCAGCATCAGGAGGGAGACGAACCCGCCCGGCGTCCGCGCGAGCGCGGGGTCGAAGAGGAAGGCGAGGGCGGAGCGGTCGCCGCTGAGCGCATCCACGATCGCCTTCGACGCCTCGCGGAACGCGAACAGCTCGATCTGGCCCGGCGTGTCGACCAGGACGTAGTCCGACTTCAGCTCCTGGACCGCCTGCTTCACGTCGAAGATCTTGAGCGCGATCATGTCGGCCGCGGCGACCTGCGCGCCGTTCGGGCCGAGGCCGTACTCGTCCTGGATGTCGGCGAGCCGCACCCACTCCCGGATGTCGATGTCGAACCCGTCCTCGCCGGCCTCGCTGCCGGGGTCGAGATTGACGACGGTCGCCTCGTAGCCGACCGACTTCATCCAGTCGGCGAAGGCGCGGACGAGCGTGGACTTCCCGGCGCCGGCGGTGCCGGTGAAGTAGATCGTACCCGGTTCCTCCATCTAATGCGGACCTCCCGGGGGTCGGACCTTCGGCAGCTCGGCGGCCAGCTGGCGCAGGAACTTCGCCTTCGAGATGCCTTCGCGCTTCATCACCTTGACCCGACCGAGGGCGCGAGGAACGTCCCGGGGATACTGCTTCTCGGCCTCGACCTCCGCCCGGTACCCCATTCGCTTCGCCGCGCGGAGGATCTCGTCGGCCGTGACGTCCTTCACCGCGGCGGAGTCGGGGATCCGTCGTCCCGCACCGCGGGGCGATCCCCGGGTGAGGTAGGCGGGATAGACGTAGAAGTGGTCCGGCATCGGAGGGGCGGCGCGTCGGCCCCTAGGCCGTCGCCGGGGCGCTCACGCGGACCCCGTTCAGCACGCCGTCCTGGCCGGGCCGGGACCGCACTCGGACGAGGCCGACGTCGGTCTCGAGGATGGCGCCCTTGGTGATGATGTTCCGTTGAACGTAGTTCGGGTTCGACGGGTTCTCGCGGACGGTGATGACCTTCGCCGCCTGCATCTTCTTCGTCGCCGGGTCGAAGACGTTGATCGTCTGGGTCGTGAGGATGCGCAGCTTCACGTTGTGCCCGCGCACGCGGTACTGCTTGACGGTCCCCGGTCCGACGGTGGCCTGCTGGAGCTCGCGGCCGATCTCGAAGCGGCGCTTCTTGCGGATCGGCCGAAGGCGGCCGCCCGTGCGCTTCCTTCGTGATCGCCCCTGCCAGATCCCCATTGGACCTCCGAACGAGGGTCGGTGCGAGCGGCGTGGCCTATTTGAGTTTTAGGGCGCGGCGGCGCCGCCCGGTCGCACCGTGAGGACCGTCTTGATGGTCCCGCCGACCCGACGGGAGAGGACCGCGGCGAACTCCTCGAGCGGGCGTCGGGCCTCGATCATTCGGCCGAGCCGGCCCGGCCAGCGCTCCTCGATGACCGTGAGGTCGCGCAGCCCGGCCTCGAAGTACGTCCGGTTCGCGTTCACCGACCCGACGAGCGCCTGGTTGCCGAGCACGACGTCCCGGAAGAGCTGCCCGCCCGGCACCCGCGACGGCTCCCCGCCCGCATCCGGGATCCCCGTGAGGACGAGCACTCCGTTCGGCCCGAGATACTCGATGAGCGAGAAATCGAGGACCGCCGATCCGCTCGCCTCGATCACCAGATCGAACCGGGAGTGGGGGCCGATCGCGGCGAGGCCGCCCGCGACGTTCACGTGGCGGGCCCCGATGCCGCCGAGCAAGCCGGCGGCGAGCGTCTCCTCCCCGTGGCGATCGATCGCGGTCACGCGGTAGCCGCGCACCGTGAGCACGAACGAAGCGAGCATCCCGATCGCCCCGGTGCCCGTGACGAGGGCGGTCGGGACCTCCGTTTTCGGCTCGCCGGGGGTCGGTTCCTTCCGGTCGAGCACCCGCTGGCCCTGGAAGATCGCCTTCTCGACCACGCTGAGCGGCTCGAGCAGCACCGCGACCGGGCGCAGGGTCGGGGGCACCTTGACGAGGTACTCGGGGAGCTCGACGTACTCCTCGGCCATGTAGCCGTGGGCGCCGCCGATGCCCCGCTCCGTGAACATCCCGGTCTCGCAGAAGTCCGAGCGGTTCGACCGGCAGAACCGGCACCGGCCGCAGCCGCGGCGCACCGTCGCGACCACGAGGTCGCCCGGCGCGAAGCCGACGACGCCCGGCCCGACCTCTCGGACCGTGCCGAGGTTCTCGTGCCCGAGGATCAGGTACGGCGACCCGGCCGGGGCCCGGCCGTACTTGCCGTCGACGATGTCATGGTCGGTCCCGCAGACCCCGCATTCGAGAACCTCGACCCGTACCGCGCCCTCCGTGAGCGGGGCCGGGGGAACATCGTTGCGGAGCTCGGCGCCGGCCCCGGGGGGACGGACCACGATCGCCCGCACGATTCACCTCCGAAGGAACGGGCGGAGCCGTTCCTCGAGGGGCGCCAGGCGGGCCACGACCCGCGCCTCCTCCTCGGGAGTAAGGGGGTCGTAGGGGGACCGGTAACCGACCGCGGCGCCCCACAGGCGTGCGGCGAGGAACTTGTCGGTCGAGGGGAACGGTCCCGTGCGGCTCACCTGGACCAGCTCATCGACGAGCGCCTGGAGTTCGGCCGCCCGCGCGGCCTCCCCGGCACGGGCCCGGGCGACGAGCTCCGTGCAGAGACGCGGCACCACGTTCGCGATCCCCATCACCGCCCCGGCCGCTCCCCGGGCGATCGCCCCGCTCGCGAGATCGTCGTCCCCCGGGAAGACCGCGAGGCCCGCCGGACGGTCCGTTAGGAAGGCCGTGACGCTCGCGAGCGAGCCCGCGGTGTCCTTGATGCCGGCGAGGACCCCGTCCCGGGCCAGGGCGTGGACGAGGGCGGGGGGAAGGGCGTACCCGACGAGCGAGGGGATGTTGTACGCGAGGAGCGGGATCCCGATCGCCCGGCGGATCTCCCGATAGTATCGATCGACCGCGGGCAGCGGGGGATGCAGGTAATAGGGCGGGACCGCGACGATCGCCGCGGCCCCGGCCGCTTCCGCCTCTTCGGCGTACCGCACCGCCCGACGGGTCGACGGCGCGCCGCAGCCGACCCAGACGTCGGTGGTCCCCGTCGCGCTCTCGATCACGAGCTCGCCGAGCGTCGTCCGCTCGGCGTCCGTGAGCGAGGGGAACTCTCCGAGGGACCCGAGGACGAAGAGGTGGTCGACCTTCGCGTCCGAGAGGGCGCGGGCGAACTTGGTATTCCGGGCCGGGTCGAGGCTGCCGTCGTCCGCGAAAAGCGTGGGGATGGGAACGACCAATCCGTCAAGGCTCATGGTCCGCGAGCGGCACGTCGGCTTAATGCGTTGACGCGCGTCCCCGGGCCGGGACAATTCCGGCCGTGGAGACGCTGCTCGGGATCGATGAGGCCGGTCGGGGGAGCGTGATCGGTCCGCTCGTCGTGGGAGGGTTCCTCGTCCGCGCGGACCAGCTCGACGCGCTGCGGGCCACCGGTGCGAGGGACTCCAAAGCGCTCTCGCCGGCCCGCCGCGACGCGGTGTACGCCCGTCTCGGGACCGTAGGTCGGCGATGGACCGTGCTGCTCACCCCGAAGGAGATCGACCGGTACGTCGCGCGCGGCGGGCTCAACGAGCTGGAGGCCCGGGCGTTCGCGCGCCTCGTCCGGCGCGCCCGGCCCGATCGGGCGCTCGTCGACGCCTGCGACGCGAACGCCGACCGGTTCGGCCGCGCGGTCGAGGGGTTTGCGGGCGGGACTGTCCCGGTCGTCGCGCGCCATCATGCCGACCGGGACGATGTCCTCGTCGGCGCCGCGTCGATCGTGGCGAAGGTCTCGAGGGACCGGGCGATCGCGCGGCTCCAGGCCCGGATCGGAACCCCCGTCGGGAGCGGATACCCATCCGACCCGACGACGGTGGCGCATCTTCGGGCCCACGCTGCGACCGGCGCGCCGTTCCCCGACTATGTCCGTCGGTCGTGGGCCACGACGAAAAGGGTTAAGCGCGCCGTCCGGGCTCCTCCGCTCGAGGCGTTCGAACGATGACCGTTGAGGAGACGCTCGCCTCCCTGGTCGACCGGTTCAACCGGCACGCGGAGAAGAACCCGGCGATGGCCGACGAGCTCAAGGGGGTCGAGCGCACGATCGAGATCCATCTCACCGACGGCGGCCGCTACTCGGTCGACCTGCACGCCGGACGCCTCGCGAACCTGCGCTCGGGCGCCGCGGGTCATCCGAACGTGCGGATCACGACCGATACGGCGACCTTCGACGGTCTCGTCCGTAAAGAGATCGGTCCGATGAAGGCGCTCGTCCTGCGCAAGCTCACGATCGACGGGAGCCTCGACGACAAGCTCCTCTTCCGCAAGCTCCTGTAGCGGAGCCGACCGGGCCCGTCCGGTGGCGACCCCCGCTCAGGGAAGGAAGACGCACGCGGCGATGCAGACCCCGTAGTGGTCCATCGGGATCGAGAGCTCCTCGGTGCGGTAGTGGATCCGGCGGAGCTCGACGCCCCGGAAGTGCGCGATCTCCTCCATCCGCCACTTGAGGAACTCCTTGAGCGACTTCTGAGTGCCGTGGAGATGGCCCTCGGCGACGTACCCGCCCTGGCCGTCGACCCGGAAGCCGTAGGCGATCCCGGCGCTGATCACTTCCCCCTCGCCCCCGCCGTGACGAGAGAGGACGCAGTGGGTGATCGCCCCGCGGGCGATCCGTTCGCGGTCGACCTGCCGGATCCCGATCGGGAGGACCGAGGAGACGCTGACGAGGTTCTGTTCGCCGATCCCCGCCTGCATGAGCGCGAGATCGAAGGCGTTGAGCTCGCTCACCTTGTTGATCCCCTTCCCGCTCGTCACGAAGAACCGGGTCGGGACCGGCACGAGGGTCTGGGCCGCCTTAGAATCCGTCCGCGCCACGCCGCGCGAGACGACCCCGCGCGCTTAAAGTTTGGGCCGCGGGGCCGGCGCTAGACCATGATGGCGTGACGGCGACGCATCGACGCCTCGTCCTCGCCCCGCACCCGGATGAGCTCGGCGATCAGGCCGTCGGTGAGGCGCAGGCTCGCCGATTCGAAGAGGGTCCCGAGGGGCGCGAACCGGGGACGGACCGCGTCCTCCTCGAACTCGACCGCGAGGAGCAGCGACGCGGCATGGGCGAGCTTCGAACCGGCGCGCGAGGTGAGCACGATCAGCTCGGCGCCCTCCCGACGGACGATGTTCGCGGTCTGGATCGAGGAGAAGCTCTCGCCCTGGCCCGAGAGGATGAAGACGGCGTCCTTCCGGGACACGATCGGGGTCACGCTCTCCCCGATGACGTAGGCGCGAAGGCCGGCCTGGACCAGGCGCATCGCGAACGCCCGCCCGATGATCCCGCTGCGGCCGGCGCCGTAGACGAAGATCTGCTGAGCGCCGAGCAGGAGGTCGATCGCCCGACGGATCGCGTGTGGGTCGATCCGCTCGAGGGCGGCGGTGACCCGCTCGCCGATGTACCGCTCCGCGCGGACGAACATCGCGCCGTCAGCGACGTCGGGTTCGGCCATGGGACCGGCCCTCCTTCGCCGGGTGCTTCGGAGGGGCACGACGGGGTGGTTTCGCCGGGGGTCGCTTTCCCTTCGGGGGGGCGGCGGCCGCCGCCTTCGGGGCGGGGCGCGGCGCGGGGCGGGCCGGCGGCGGCGCGTGCTGTTTCGTCCAGCGTCGCGTGAGGGCCCGCTCGTAGAGGAGCTTCATGTACATCGCGTCGTGCTCGAGGAGCGGGGAGCTCGAGATCACGGTCACGTCGTAGTCCCGCTCCGAAAGGAGCTCGGCGAGCGGGTCGAAGCGAACCTGGCCGCGCTTGATCGGGGTGAGGCGGAACTCCCCCGGGCCGTAGAACTCCACCCCCGAGAAGTTGAGGTAGAGGCGCCCCGCGGTCGCGTGCACGAAGTCCCGCACGATCGGGGCGAGCGCGTCCGCGGTATCGAACGTCAGGCGTTCCCGGGCCGCGAGGTGCGGAAGGTTCAGGACCGGCACGATCCCCTTCACCCGGCGGGCGAGCTCGAGGACCTCCTCGCGCGAACCGAAGACGTCGGGGTGACCGCTCGGCTCGATCGCGAGACGGACGGTCCCCTTCGAGAACTTCGAGAGCCAGCTCGAGAGGTCGGTGACGATCTCGGTGAGCTCCTGGATCGAATCGGCCCGGTCCCCCGGTCCGTAGAAGCCGAGGTGCGTCACGGTCAAGCGCGCACCGAGACCTTCCGCGAGGACCCCGGCCCACTGGATCTGGCGGGTCGACTGCTCCCGCGCGTCCGCCGAGCCGAAGAAGTCCACGTAGTACGGGGCATGGAGGGTAAGGTCCGTGTCGAGCGCGCGAGCGAGCGCCTTCGTCTGCTGCAGGTCGGCGTGCTCCTTCGCGAGGCTCCAGGTGAGGGTCGAGATCGAATCGCGACGCCGGATCGGCACCGTGAGCGCCTCGAGACTGGGGGTCCCGCCCTGGTGATCGGCCGGCCCCACGCTGACGACGAGCTGCTGGGGGAGCTCGCGCGGGAGCTTCCCGACCTCCTCATCGAGCGCGAGGCGGGTCAGCGGATTGACCTTGATGAACTGGACCTCCATCGCAGTGAGGCCTAAGTGGTGGATGTCGGCGATCCCATCCCGGAGCGTGCGGCCTTTGCAGGAGAGAGGGATCCCCGCGGGTCCGAAACGGATCACGAGTAACCAAGCCTCAAAACGGGGAGCGAGGGTAAACTCTGAACCTATATATCGGCCCCCGACCGCCCCCCGGTTGGCGAGCGTCCCGTTCCCGGGTCGGCGGACGGTCGAAAGCCCTTCGCGATGAGGTACAGCTCCGAGGACGGCTCGCGCGACGCCGGCGGCTTGGTCCGACGCACCGTACGGAAGCGGGCTCCGACCTCGGCGACCACGTCGGGGAGGAGGTCGCCGTCAAAGACCTTCGCGACGAACGTGCCGTCCCGGGCGAGCACCCGGGTCGCGAGGCCGAACGCCGCGCGCACGAGGTCGACCGAGCGAGCGTGGTCGGTCGCATACGCGCCGCTGATCCGGGGGGACATGTCGGAGAGCACGACGTCGAACCGGGTCTCTCCGATCCGGGCGGGGAGCTCGGGATCCCCGACCCGGCCCCGCACGACCCGGACCCCTTCCATCGGCTCCATCGGACGAAGATCCACCGCGACCACGCGGCCGCGGGGACCGACTCGTTCGTGCGCGATCAGCGACCAACCGCCCGGCGCCGCACCGAGGTCCAGGACGCGGGCCCCCGGAGGGAACAGGTGGAACCGGTCGTCGAGGTACGCGAGCTTGAACGCCGCGCGGGAGCGGAGCCCCTCACGCTGGGCGGCCCGGTAGTACGGGTCCTGCCGCCGCTCGGCCAGGAATCGTCGACCCATCGCACCGGCTAATCGAGGGACCTACATGACGGCCATCGGCCGCCGCTCGGAACGCCCGGCCACGAGCCCCGGGCGGGGGAATGGGGCCGTCCGAATTTGAATCGGAGTCTCTTGCACCCCAAGCAAGAAGGATGGTCCAAGCTACCCCACGGCCCCATGCCGCGCCGAGGGCCGCCGACCCGGGACGCGTAAATAATGATTTCCCGGCGCCGGTCCGACCTGTTACGGGTGGTTCACGAACCACCAGGTCACGATCCCCGCGACCGCGATGATCACGGTGTTGGCGATCGACAGCCAGAAGAACGTCCAGAGGTCGCGCTTGCCCTCGGTCGGGGGCATCCCGGACGACGGGGTGGAACTTCCCGGATACGGGGTGAACGGGTAGCGGTACGCCTCGCCCTCCGTCGGCATCGCTCCCGAGCACCGGGGTCCGGTTCTTAACGGCTCGGTTCGTGCCGCGGAGCGGCCGAGAAGGGCGGAGCTCGGGGCGGGCCCGGGGATCGTTACGCCGCGAACCAGGGAAGTCGGGCGGCCGGGCCGGTCGGTTTGAGCACGAGCACGTGCAGGTTCGCCCCCGGGTCCCCGGGCGCGTAGGCATCGCGCACGGCGAGCTGGTAGAGCAGGAACAGCGCGTCCTCATCGGAGTTGACCCCGAGCGAGCGCTGGACGTCGATCCCAAAGCGGCCCCGCAGAAGCTGCAGGAGCTCCTCGAAGTCGATCTGGCTCGAGCCCTCGGCGGCTTGGGCGCGTCGGAAGAGACCGACCACGATGCCCGTGGCGAACCGCAGGATCTCCCGGGGCTGGGCCTGGCGCAGGTGGAAGTGCGCCGTCTCGGCCGGCCGTCCCGCCGGCGGGACCACCAGGATCGACACCTCGTGGTCGATCGTCGTGCCGCTCGCGCGGGCCAGTCGGGCCCAGGCGGCATCGGCGGCCTGGTCGGTCGGTACGACGAAGATCGCCCGGGCGCTGTCCGAGTGCGCTCGGGGGAGCCCTTCGACCCACCGCTCGACGCGCTCGATCGCGTCGCCCCGCTCGCTCGCGGGGACATAGACCGGGAACGTCCGGCGCGGCACCCCGGCCTCCTGGACCCAGAACGCCGGCTCGGCCGGCGGGGAGCGGTGGCGGGGCGGCACCCGGGAGTACCCGAGCTTCTTCAGGATCGATTCGGCGGCGCGCTGGAGGTCGGAGGGGTCTCCGACCCGGTCGGAACCCGGCATCGAAGTAGTGAGAGTCGGCCGACCGAGATAAGCTCGACGAACGGGCGGGGGCCTGTCCCGGGGGCCCGTCGCGGGGGCGGTCAGAGGCCGGGACCGACGAGGCCGAACCGCAGGAGCGGAGCGTTGGCCAGGATGGCCAGCACGACGAACAGGAGGTACGGGCCCGAGTAGATGAACCCGCGGCGGGCGATCCGGGGGCTGAACGTCCGCCACAGCGGCAGCGTCACGACGACGAAGCCGACCCCGAGGGCGACGAGCGCGAGCAGGACCGGCCAGGCGACCGACCCGGTCCAGCCGATCAGCAGCGCCGCGGGCACGAGCAGCGCGGCCGAGACGACCACGACCTTGCCCGAGTACGCCGGGTCGTCCATCCGGGGGAGCATCGGGAGCCCGGCCCGGGCGTAGTCGTCCTTCAGCACCAACGCGAGGCTCCAGAAGTGCGGCGGGGTCCAGAGGAAGACCAGGAGCGCGAAGGCGAGCGCACCCAGGGTCCAGTGCCCGAGGGCCGCCGCGCTCCCGGCCAGGGCGGGCGCGCTCCCCGCAAAGCCCCCGATCACGATGTTCCAGCTCGAGCGCCGCTTCAGCCAGAGCGTGTACACGACGACGTAGGTGAGTCCCCCGAGCAGGATCGAGAACCCGGTAAGCAGGTTCAAGAAAATGCTGGCCGCGGCGATCCCGCCGCCGAGCAGCACGAGCCCGAGCCCGGCCGCGACCGCGCTCGGGGCGATCCGCTCGTCGGGCAGGGGACGCCCGCGGGTCCGCCGCATCCGCGCATCGAGGTCGCGGTCGAGGTAGTGGTTCAGCATCGCCGCCCCCGCGGACGCCGCCGCACCGGTGACGACGAGGAGGGCGAGGGCGATCCAGTCGATCGAGCTCGGATCGGCGAGGAAGAACCCGCCGACCGCGACGAGGCAGATCAGCGCCGTGATCCCGGGCTTCGCCATCTCGAAGAGATCGCTTGCGAGCCCGGGGCGTCCGGGGGGCGGAGGCGGTGGGGAGGGATGGGGGGCGATGGCACCGGACATCGATCGCTCGGCACGAGGGAGCCGCAGGGAGGTTTAGCCTAGCCTCGCCCGGGCCAGGCGGCCGGGGGATCGGGGGCGACCCGCCGCTCCGCCGCGGGCCGGCCAGCCGCGGGCGCCCCGTCCGCGGGCTCGTCCGCGGCCCGTCGGGCCCATTCGATCCAGCGTCGGGGCATCTCGCGCAGGTTCGCGAGCAGGGAGAGCACCAGGAGGAGGCCGAAGAGCGCCGTGGCGATCCCGAGATGGACGAGCACGAAGGGGGTCTGGAGCTGGCTCTCCACGACGAGGCCGCCGAGGAGCGCCTCGGTCACGACCAGGGCCAGCGCTCCGAGGGCCATCCGCATCAGGGCCCGGCGCGCTCGCTCGTAGGCGACGCCGAGCAGGGCGAGGATCAGGATCGACAGGGAGAGGAAGAACGCCGACAGCCGGTGGCCCCACTCGAGCGCGACGCCCCCCTGGAAGGCCGGCAGGAAGTTCCCGTTCCCGTAACAGGACGGCCAGTGAGGGCAGGCCAGGCCGTTGTCGCTCGCCATCACGTTGCCGCCGAGCAGGATCGTTGTATAACAGAGGACGCAGGCGACGATCGCCGCGAGGCGGAAGAGGTCGTGCCCTTTCACCCGTACCTCCTAGGGGCTCTCGGTCGGGGCGGCGGTCGGGACGGGCGTCGGGAGCCGCTGGGGGAGCGGCCGGGCGACCGGGCCGGTCATGCGCACCGCGAGCTCTTCGCCCCACGGGTCGGCCGTGGCGACCGGTTCGCCCGCGAAGTAGCTATAGACCATGTTGAACGCGAAGACGAGCTGCCCGATCCCGAGGATGTACGCCCCGAGCGTCGAGAGGAAGTTGAGCGCCTGGAAGTTCCCGGTCCAGAGGTAGGTGTAGACGCGCCGGGGCATCCCCTCCGCGCCCAGGATGAACATCGGGAAGAGGAGGAGGTTCACCCCCACGTACGTGAGGAGGAAGTGCATCTGGCCGAGACGCTGGTTGTACCAGCGCCGGGTCAGGATCGGGAAATAGAAGTAGATCCCGGCGAAGATCGCCATCAGCGTCCCGCCCAGAATGATGTAGTGGAAGTGCGCCACGACGAAGTACGTCCCGTGGTAGAGGTAGTCGACCGGGATCGAGGCGAGCATCAGCCCCGAGAGGCCCCCGATGACGAAGCCGGTGATGAACGCGACGCAGAACCACATCGGGAGGGCCATCCAGATCCGCCCGCCCCACAGGGTCGCGATCCAGTTGAACGTCTTGACGGCGGAGGGGACCGCGATCGCCATCGTGCTGAGCATGAAGACGAACCGGATGTTCGTGGAGATCCCCGTGACGAACATGTGGTGCTCCCAGACGGCGAAGGAGAGCACGGCGAAGACCCCGAGGGAAACGGCCATCGCCCCGTACCCGAAGATGTCCTTGCGGGCGAGCTTCGGGATGATCGTGGAGACGATCCCGAACGCCGGCAGGACCATGATGTAGACCTCGGGGTGGGCGAAGAACCAGAAGACGTTCTGGTAGAGGAGCGCCCCCCCGAGCGGGGTTCCGTTGACGGCGGCGAGCATGTGCGTCCCGAAGTTCCGGTCCGAGAGGACCATCGTCAGGCCGATGGAGAGGGACGGGAGCGCGAAGATGAGGAGCACCGAGTTGATCAGAGTCGCCCAGACGAACAGCGGCATGTTCCAGTAGTGCACGCCCGGCGCCCGGTGCTTGAGGATGGTGACGAGGAAGTTGATCGCGCCGAGCATCGACGAGATCGTGAGGATGTGGAGCCCGAGGATCCACAGGTCGATGCCGATCCCCGGGGCGAGCACCGAGAGCGGCACGTAGCCGGTCCAGCCCGCGTTCGCGTTCGAAAGGATCAGGATGACCCCCGCGGGCGGGATCAGCCAGAACGCGATCGCGTTGATCTTCGGCATCGCCATCTCCCGCGAGCCGATCATCGAGGGCACGAGGAGGTTGCCGAACCCGGCGAGGGTCGGCATGACGAACATGAAGATCATCAGCACCCCGTGCATCGTGAACAGCACGGAGTAGACGTTCGGGCTGATCCCGAGGGTCGTCTGCGGGTCGAGCCCGAGCCCCTGGACGATACCGAGGTCGGTCCGGATGAGCGTGGCGTAGATCCCGCCGATGAAGAAGAAGATGAAGCCGGTGACGATGTACATGAGACCGATCAGGCGGTGGTCGGTCGTGAACAGCCAACGCTTGATCGTGTTGAGAACCCAGATCCCGTGGTAGCTGAGGGCCCAGAGGAAGAACGCCGCGAGGACCGTAACGAGGCCGACGACGACGAGCGGCGTGGTGAAGCCGGACATCCGTCCCCCATCCTCCTCTCGGCGCTAAGACCCCCTAGTACGTACGCGCTCGCGGCGCCGGCGAGGAGGGGGCCTCTGGGACGAGGTCCCGGCCCCGAGGCGGGGCGAAGGTTTCTCGGCGGAGGTCCCTCCCGACCCTACGACCCTGTGGAGTACGTACGTCCTCTCCTCGAGAGCGATCGCTTCGGGCAGGGGCACGCGGCGACCGCCCGGTCCACGTGCGGCGGCGCGACGACGGGCGGATCGTGGGGTCCGGCGAAGGAAGGACGGGCAGGGTTTCCCCTCGCCCCCCTCCTCAGGCGAGAAGGCTCCCGAGAATGTACGCGA
>JAKACD010000087.1 GCA_021821785.1 Thermoplasmata archaeon | reverse complement strand
AGCGATAGGTCATGTCGATGGGCTACCCGGACTCCAACGGGTCCGGGGCGATCGCGCCGGGAAGGAACGGCACCGGGCGTCTCCATCTCTCATGAGTGGGCGACCTGCCCATCGGGCTCCACCGCGCACCGCCCGAGGGTCGGGTCAAGACCTGCATCGTGAGGCGGGAGGGCGACCGGTGGTATGCCGTCCTCGTCTACGAGGGGGCGGATCCCGCGCCGCCCCCCGTGCCGCCGCCCGCGAGTCCGGTCGAAGAAGCGGGAACCGCCCTCGGCTCTCGGAGGTAGCACTTGGGGCTGGGAGGGAGCCCCCGAACTTGTTCGGGGAAGGATGTCACGGCGAGTTACGCGCCGTCGGGGGCGCCCTGCGGCTGGACCCCGGCCGCCTGCAGGGCCTGGGTGAGCTCCTGCTGCATGGAGGTGTACCGCTCCTTGAGGTGGTTCTCCTGGCGTTCGGCCGCCTTGAGCCGCACCTCGGCGGTCTCCTTCTCCTCCGTCAAGAGGTCCTCGACCTCCTTCCGGTCCTTCGCCCTGACGAGGAGGCCGCCGATCGGCCGGTAGACGACCGCCGTCTCGGGGACCGTCTTGAGCTCCTCCAACGTATGCGAGACTTCGCGGACCTTGAGCTCGATCTGAAGGCGCTGCTGCTGGACCGCGCCGAGCTCCTGCTGGAGCCGTTGGAACTGCTTGATGTCGTTCTGGAGCTTCGCCGGTAGCGCCACGACCGTCTGACCCGGCCCGAGAGATAAGCGCTTCGGGCGGCTACGGGCCGGGCGGCGTCCCGGAAGCGGCCGCCGTGCGGGCCGTCTCGAGCGAGAGGTGGATCCAGCCGAGGTACGTGTTCAAGGCGGCTCGGAGGGCCCCGACGTCGCGGGCCGTGATCGCGACCTCGATCGCACTCTCGCCCGTTCGAAGCACCTCGGCCCGCGTCCGGGGGACCTCCCGGCTCGCCTCGGGGCGGAGGGCGCGTTCGAGCCAGTCGGCGAGCCGGGGCGTGTCGAGCCGGACCGCGAGGCGCGCGGTCCACGGCCCGTCGGTGACGGTCATCGGGCGAGCTCTCGGTCGAGCCCCGTGAGGACCCGGTCGGTCTTTTCGGCGGCCGCCCGAACGTACGCCGCCGGGTCGAGCAAGGCCCGGACCTCCTCCGCGGAAAGGTGCGCTCGCACGGCCGGGTCGCTCTGCGCCCGCTCGAGGAGCGAGCCCGCGCCTTCCCGGGTGAGCGTGCGGAGAAGTTCGTGCGCCTCCGCGCGCGCCAGGCCCTTCGAGGTCAGCGCGAGCAGGAGGCTCTCCGTCATCGCCGCGCCCCCGCTGCGGGCGATCTCGGCCGCCATGCGCTCGGTATCGACCCGGAGGCCCCGGTACACTTCGGTCAGTTTCGTCAAGAGGTCGTCCGTCAGCACGATCGCGTGCGGGAGCACGATCCGCTCGTTCGCCGAGTTCGCGAGGTCCCGCTCGTGCCACTGTACCATGTTCTCGAGCGGGGGCAGCGCGAACGCCCGGACGAGCCGGGCGAGGCTCGTCACGTTCTCGGAGACGATCGGGTTCCGCTTCTGGGCCATCGTCGAGCTCCCGACCTGTTTCGCCTCATCGAACGGCTCGGCGACCTCGGCGATCTCGGTGCGCTGGAGGTTCCGGACCTCGGTCGAAAGCCGTTCGGCGGTCGCGGCGACGAGCGCGAGGAAGTTCGTGAACTCGGCGATCCGGTCGCGGCCCACGATCTGCGTCGGGGCTTCGTCGGCGCCGACCCCGAGCTCCTGCATCACGCGGCGCTCGACCTCGTTCGCATGGGCGCCGAAGCCGGCGCCGGTCCCGACCGCGCCCGCGATCTTGCCGACCGCCAAGCGGGGGAGGAGCTCATCGAGCCGTCGGCGGTGCCGAACGACCTCGGCGGCCGCCGCGGCGATCTTGTAGCCGAAGCTGATCGGCACCCCGTGCTGACCGTGCGTCCGGCCGATCTCGGGGGTCGCCCGGTGCTTCCGAGCGAGCTCCGTGAGGGCGCGTCCGAGCGCCGTGAGGTCCTCCCGAAGGATCTCGGCGCTCTCCTTGAGCTCGAGTGCGAGGGCGGTCTCGGTGATGTCCGCGCTCGTGGCCCCGTAGTGCACCCAGCGGCCGCCGGAGCCCGAGACTTCGGCGAGTGCGCGGGTGATCGCCATCACGTCGTGGCGCAGGCTCCGTTCGAGCTCGTCGACCCGCTCGAGCCGGACGTGGTTGAGATCCGCGGCAGCGCCGATCTCCTTCGCCGCGTCGGCCGGGATCATCCCGAGCCCGGCTTCCGCCCGGGCCAAGGCCGCTTCGACGCGCAGCGCACGGGCGAGGCGGGCGCCCCGGGAGAAGAGGTCGCGCACCGATTCGCGGCCGTAGCGGAACTCGAGCGGACAGAACAGAGAGGCCCCGTCGTCCGTCACGGCCCGCAAGCCGAAGCCGGCTATATAGCCGTTGGCGCGCGGCGTCCCGGCGAACGACGTGCCGCATTACTCCCGGGACACGCGCGCCTTAATCCGCCGCGGAACTGATGACACCGGAATATCGACCATGCCCGGGATCCTCGTCGCGCTGGGAGGGAACGCGCTCCAACGGGCCGGGGGAGAGGGTTCCTGGCGTGAGGCGCGGGCCCAGATGCGGGCGGCGGTCGGAATCCTCGCCGAGATCGCGGCCGAGGGCCACGAGCTTGTCCTCTCGCACGGGAACGGTCCTCAGGTAGGCGCCCTATTGCGCCAGAACGAGATCGCGGCGCGCGAGGTCTCCCCCCGTCCCCTGGATGTCCTCGGAGCCGAGACCCAGGGCCAGATCGGCTACCTCATCCAGACCGAGCTCACGCCCGCCCTGCGTCGACGGAAGGTCGATCGGTCGGTCCTCACGGTGGTGAGTCGGACCGAGGTCGACCCGAAGGACCCCGCGTTCGACGATCCCACGAAGCCGGTCGGTCGCTACTACGCGGAGGAGGAGGCGCGCGTGCTCCGTAAGCAGCAAGGCTGGGTCATGCAGTACGACGGGGCCCGAGGGGGCTGGCGTCGGCTGGTCCCGTCCCCGCGACCCGTTCGATGGCTCGAGGGGCCGGCGGTCCGCCACCTCATGGAGGCGGGCCTCGGCGACCGGTGGGTCCCGGTCGTCTCCGGGGGAGGCGGGATCCCGGTCGTCCGCCGTCGGGACGGGAGCTACGAGGGCGTCGAAGCGGTCATCGACAAGGACCTCGGGGCCTCCCTGGTCGCCCGGGAGCTGGGGCTCGACACCCTCGCGATCGTCACCGACGTCCCCGGGGCGGCGGTGAACTTCGGAAAGCAGGGCGAACGGTGGCTCGGCTCGATCACGGCGGCCGAGCTCGCGGAGCACCTCCGTCGGGGCGAGTTCGGGACCGGCAGCATGGGCCCGAAGGTGGAGGCCGGCCTCGAGTTCCTACGGGGCGGTGGACGCCGGTTCCTGATCACCGACATCCCG
>JAKACD010000025.1 GCA_021821785.1 Thermoplasmata archaeon | reverse complement strand
CACCCGAACGAACCACGCCGACTGGGGGGAGGTCGACCGAATCGTGCGCGTGTCGATCCGTAGGCTCAACCACGCCCACGGCGTGACCAATTCACGACCCGCACTCCGCTGGTGGATGCGGCACTAGTTCCGCCGTTCGGCGGCGCGGGACCCGGAATCGGACGGCCGTCCCTCCGCGTCGGCCAGGGC
This sequence comes from Thermoplasmata archaeon, assembly GCA_021821785.1. Classification (GTDB taxonomy): domain Archaea; phylum Thermoplasmatota; class Thermoplasmata; order Lutacidiplasmatales; family UBA184; genus Lutacidiplasma. The sequence goes on along the minus strand of JAKACD010000025.1, from coordinate 17,861 downwards.
TCGGAGAACCTCCCCCCGGGCCACGAAGGCATGCTCGGCCGCGGCCCGCGCCCGCGCCTGATGGCGGGTCGGCCCGCTCCAGGCATATTGCCACGGGATCCCGTACTGGACCTCCCAGAGGACGAGCGGTCCGGGCTCCGCGAGAGGGAGCGTGAGCCGCTCCGTGCCAGCGAGCGCGGCGGCCAAGCGGGCCGGGGAGAGTCGACCTCGGTCGACCTCGCGCAACGCGGCGACGATCTTCCGCACCATCCCCCAGACGAACGACCGGGCCCGGATCTCGATCGAGAAGACCGGGCCGGCCCGATCCACCCGGACGAGGTCGACGGAGCGGCGCACGGGAACGTCCGGCGCGAGCCCTCGACCGAGCGAGCGGACGTCGATCTCCCCTGAGAAGAGCCGGGCGGTGGCCCGCCACCGATCGAGATCCCACTCGCCCGCCGGTTCGAAATAGCGGTACACCCGGCCCGTCGCGGCCCGGACCCGGAGGCCCTCCGGGGCCGGGGTCGCGGCGGAGAAGAACAGGTCCTCTGCGATCCCGTTCAGGCTGCGAAGGAGGACCGGCCCGGTCCGAGGGCTGGTCACCGCAAGGACGTTTCCGACCGCGCTCACGCCCCGGTCGGTCCGGCTCGCGACCTCGAGCTCGGCCGCCTCCACCGAGAGCCCTACCCCTTTCCGCACGAGCCCCCGTCGGATCTCTCCCTCGACGGTACGCAGGCCCGGTTGCCGAGCCCACCCATGGAAGGCGGCGCCGTCATACCCGAAGCGGACGAACCAACGTGTCGTGCCGGCCCGGAGCACTGGGGACCGTTAGGGTTAGCCCTCGCCCGAGGTTTGGTCCTAACGCTTGAGCCTAGGTAGCAAATATTGACCTATTGGCTTCTATACAGTCTAAATTGGATTTCTATATATTCGTTGCGAGACTCGAATCGCCGATGACAGGCCAGGCGAGGTCCGGGGCGCGCGGAGCGTGTCCTGTCGAGCTCGCGGCCGGTATTGACGAACGACGGAGTGAGTGAACCACCATGAGCACACAGAACCCAAGCGGAACGACATCGCCGGACATACTCTCCGTGCCGAGTCGACGGCGCGGCAGCTCGATCGGGGTCGGGATCGCCGTGGCGATCGCGATCGTGCTGTTGGTCGTGGGCCTCGGAGGCGGGTACGTCCTGGGCGGATACCTGAACCCCTCGAAGACCACGAACACGGTGACCATCTCGGAGGCGGGCTCGACCCTGCTCGGCCCGCTCTTCCAGCTGTGGGGTCCGAACTACACGGCGCTGAACCCTAACGTGCAGGTCAACGTCGCCCTCACGGGCAGCGGGAACGGGATCAGCGAGGCGGAGAGCGGCGGCGTCGACATCGGAGCGACGGATGCCTATCTCACGCCCCAGAACGCCTCGGCCCACGGACTGATCAACGTGCCCCTCGCGATCTCGGCCCAACTGGTCATGTACAACCTGCCGGGCCTCAACAACGTCCATCTCAACATGAACGGGACGGTCCTCGCCGAGATCTACGCGGGCGTCATCACGAAGTGGAACGACCCCCAGATTGCCGCCGCGAACCCGGGCGTGTCGCTCCCGTCCCAGACGATCGTGCCGTTGCACCGGTCGGATGGTAGCGGGGACACGTTCATGTTCACGAGCCTGTGCTACCTCTCGTGGTCCGGTTGGCCGTACTCCTTCGGCACGAGCGTCCAGTGGCTCAGCTCGTCGCCGGGGTACAACGGCAACGGCGGGATGGTCACGGGACTCCAGAACACGCCGTACGGGATCGCCTACATCGGGATCAGCTTCCTGAACTCGGCCCTCGCGACCGGCAAGATCGGTTACGCGGCGGTCGGCGACCAGGCCGCGAACGTGAACGGCACGAACCCGGCGAACTACGTCCTCCCGACCCCCCAGAACATCAGCGCGGACGCGAGCCTCGGCCTGCAGAACCTGCAGCCCCCGAGCGTCGCGATTAGCCTGATCCTGGGCGGCGTTCCGGGAGCGATCGTGACGACCGCGAACCACGGCACGGGGGGCACCCTGCCTACCGCCCAGTACCCGCACCCCTACCCGATCGTCAACCTGGAGTACACGCTGATCCAGACGTCACCGGCGAGCCCGAGTCACCAGTTCTACGTGGTACAGCTGCTCGAGTGGATCCTGTCGTACGGGAACCTGCCGCAGTACCTGAACGCGGTGCACTTCCTCCCGCTGACGCCGGCGATCATCGGCTACGACATGCAGGCGCTCGCCTCCGTGTCGGTGAGCTCCTAGGTCGCGCGGAGCACCGGAGCGAACGACGAAACCATTCCCCGATCGGGCTCACCCCCGAGGGCGGCCCGATCCCTCGTGTTTTCCTGGAGCTCGATGAGTAGTCCCCTGTCCCCGCCGGAACCCCCCGCTCGGCCTCGCTTCCGCTGGGCCCAAGTACCCCCTCTCTTGGCGGCCGCCTTCCCGGTCGCGCTCCTCATCGGCATCGTCGTCACCCTGGCCGTCGCCGGTTTGGGGTTCGGCTGGCTGCTCAATCCGAGTGTCAACTGGAACCCCTCGACCGGAGACCCGAGCCAGGCCAGCTTTGGCATTCTTGTCTTCGTGGTCGGCTCCTTCGTCACGGCCCTGCCCGCGCTCGTCCTGGTCCTCCTGCTCTCCCTCGCGATCGGCGCGGCGACCGCGCTCTACCTCCCGCGCCGCGTCTCGCTCCTGCTAAACGGCTTCGTCGACCTCCTTGCCGGCATCCCGAGCGTCGTCTATGGGATCTGGGGATTCTGGATCGTCGCCCCGGTCTTCGGGACGACCCTCAATCCCTGGATCAACACCCATCTCGGGTTCGTGCCCGGCCTCGGCGGCCCGGTCCCTTCCACGGGGATCGGGATCCCGCTCGCGATCTTCGTGCTCACCCTGATGGCCCTCCCCCTCACCGCCGTCCTCGTGCGGGAGAGCCTGCTCGCGGTCCCGGTCGCCTATCGCGAAGCCGGCCTCGCCCTCGGCGCGACGCGGTATGAGGTCTTCCGGCGCATCCTTCTCCCGTTCGCCCGCCGCCGCATCGGGGGCGCCGCGCTCCTGGGGTTCGGCCGCGCGCTCGGGGAGACGGTCGCGGTCTTCATGGTGATCGGGGACGCGACCAAGCTCCCGTTCAACTTCTTCGACCTGTCGTTCACGGTCCCAGGGGTCCTGGTCGGCCAGTTCGATAGCGCCTTCATCCAACCGAACTACCTCGCGGCACTCGCCCAGCTCGGGCTGGTACTCCTCGCCTTCTCGCTCGTGATCAACGTCGGTGGCCGCTGGCTGGTCGGCCGGGTCGGTCGCGGCGGGATCGCCATGCCGGAGGCCGCATGAGCGCCGTCCCCGCCTCCGGATGGGCCGACTGGTTCAGTCCAACCGAGCTCGTGCGGTTCCGCCGGCGTCACCTCGTCGATCGCTGGATCGGGCGTCTCGTCCCCATCGTCTTCCTCGTCGCGATCGTTCCGATCCTGGACCTGATCTTCTGGATCTCCCAGCGAGCGCTGCCGACCCTGACCTGGACGACCCTCACCACGAACCCGACGGGGAACGCGGGGGGGCTCTACGGGCCGATCGTCGGAACGGTCGACCTCCTGCTCCTCGGTCTCGCGATCGCGGTGCCGCTTGGGATCGTCTCCGGCCTCTCGTCGGCGATCTTCCTTCCGTTCCGATGGGGCGAGGTCGTTCGGGGCGCCGGGGACCTGCTCGTGGGCTTGCCGTCGGTGATCCTCGGGTACTTCGGCTACTTCGCGCTCGTGATCTACTTCGGCTGGGGGGCGTCGCTCCTCGCCGGCGGGGTCACGCTCGGGTTCTTCATGTTCCCGTACATCGCCCGCGCCTCCGACCAGGCGTTCTCCTCGGTCCCGCCCGACCTCAAGGACGCGGCGCTCGGCGCGGGCGCGCGCCTTCGGCAGTACGCTCGCCGTGTCGCCTTCCCCATCGCGCTGCCCCAGATCCTCTCGGGGATCTTCCTCGCGGCCGCGATCGGCATCGGGGAGACGGCGCCGCTCCTGTGGACCGCGTTGTTCAGCAGCTACCCGCCGACGACCCTCTCGCAGCCGACCGGATACCTCACGGGTCTCATCTGGAACTACTATGACGAGCCGCTCACCTTCGGTACGGAAGTGACGCTCGCGTTCCAGGCCGCCTTCCTCCTGATCGTGATCGTGGTCGTCATGAACGTGATCGTACGCCTCTACGCCGAACGCAGCCGAAAGAAGCTCGAGGGGCTCTACGGATGATCGACGGATCCCTCCCCTCCGATGCCGCCTCGTCCGGGCCTCCCGGCCTCCTGGAGGTGGAGCACCTCGGCGTGAGCGCGGGCTCCCGGAAGATCCTCGACGACGTGACGCTCAGCCTACCGGATCGTACCGTGAGCGCGGTCCTCGGCCCCTCCGGTTGCGGCAAGACGACGTTCATCCGGTGCCTGAACCGGATGGTGGAGCTTTCCCCGGCGCTCAAGATCGTCGGTTCGGTCCGGCTGCTCGGCCGGGACCTCTACGACCGCGAGGTCGACCCCGCGCTCGTCCGGCGCCGGATCGGGATGGTCTTCCAGCGCCCGACGGTCTTCCCTCAGTCGATCTTCGAGAACGCGGCGTTCGGTCTCCGCCTCGTCCACGCGGACGAGGACGAAGTCGATCGCAGTGTGATGGACGCCCTGAAGCGGGCCGGACTCTGGGACGAGGTCCACGACGACCTCGACCGTTCGGCGCTCGCCCTGTCGGGAGGCCAGCAGCAGCGTCTGTGCATCGCCCGCGCGCTCGCGGTGAAGCCGCGCGTGCTCCTGCTCGACGAGCCGACCTCGAGCCTCGATCCGCACGGCACGCAACGGATCGAGGCGACGGTCCGCCACCTCAAGGAGGAGATCGCGGTCGTGATCGTCACCCACAATGTCGGTCAGGCCGCCCGGATCTCGGACCGGGTCGCGTTCTTCCACGCAGGTCGCGTGGTCGAGGTCGGCGCCACCCCCGACATCCTCGAGCGGCCGCGCGAGGCGCTCACCGAGCAGTTCATCACCGGACGGTTCACATGACGGAGCCAAGCCCATGAGCGACGCCCCGAAGGACGAGAGCCCCCCCGCGGCAATCGCGCGCCTCAAGGAGCGGGTGACCCAGATGGCCGACCTGTCGATCACCATGGTCGCGGACGGCACCCGGGCCCTGCTCACCTCCGACACGGCGCTCGCGGAGTCGGTGATCTCGCGGGACGCGCCGCTCGACCGATTCGACGTCGACATCGAGGCCGAGGTGATCCGCCTGATGGCCATCACCCAACCGGAGGGCCCCGACCTCCGTACCCTCGGGGCGACCCTCAAGATCGCCAACTGCATCGACCGGGTCGGGCGGCTGGGATACGACCTGGCCCGCAACCTCTCGCAGGGGCCCGAAGCGGCGGACCGAGAGCACCAGGAGCTCCTGCGTCGGATGGATGCGCGCGCCCGCGCAATGGTGGCCCAAGCGGTCCACGCGTTCGTTCGCGGGGATGCGGCGGAAGCGAAGCGGGTCTTCGCGCTCGACGACGAGGTCGATGCGCTCTATACGGAGGTTCAAGGCCGCCTGATCGGCCTCCTGCAACAGGGAGGGCTACCCGTGGAACGGCTCGCCCACGAGATCCTCGCCGCCCGCCACCTCGAGCGGGTCGGGGACAATGCCTGCAAGATCGCGGAGAAGGCCATCTATGCGATCACGGGCGAGCGACGGACCGAGTACTTTCCGGCCCTCGCACACCGGACACCGAACGGACGCGTCATCCCCTAGCGGGCCGGCTCGGCCCCCGCGCACGCGAAAGCTCATTAGTGGGGGGAGGGACTCCGGAGCGCGGGCGACCGACCCGGTGCTCCCGTAGTCTAGTCCGGTCAAGGATTCGTGGCCTTCGACCACGTAACGCGGGTTCGAATCCCGCCGGGAGCATCCCATCGGCATCTGACGATGTTCCCGTACGGCATCCGCCGGCTTTCTCCTCGAAAGAAGCGGAATCCCCTCTGCCTCACTGCCTCGAGAGCCTCCTCGGGCGTGGGGCTCGTGTAGATCTGGGTCGTTCGGAGGTCCGGGTGCCCGAATACGGATCGGACGTAGGTCACGTCCACTCCCCATCGGACGAGCTGGCGTCCCCGCCAGGGACAGATCGAATGCCCTCCAAATGGGGATCCGAAGACGTCCCCTGCTCGTTCGAACAGAGTGAGAGGTCGACGCAAGCAATCCCCTGGGCGCGGGAGCACGGCCGATAGGGGCCGTTACTTCTTCTTCTTGCCCTTGCTCTTGGTCTGCTTCTTCGGCATGTCTGGTCGGTGGGACCGCCGATGCTACATTAGGTCGCTCACCCGGGGCGTTGGGCCCCCCGTGGGGCCAACGGACGCCCTTCAGATCGCCAGCGTCCGCAGGGAGGGACTCACTCGCCGCGCTTCACGCGGATTCGCCAGTACCCCGGCCCAATCCACGTCGCGAGGTACTCACGCCCGGCCCCCCACGGCCCAGGTCGAGACGTCCAAGGTCGTGCCCGTGTCGGAAGGAGTCGTTTCCAGAGGGGCGGCCATCGGGACGCTCGTCGTTCCCCGTCGGGCGCGGAATAGCGGAGCCGGACCGGCGCCCCCGCGTGCGTTCCCGACCATGTACGCCTTGTGCCGTCACAACCCCTCCGCGTTCATGGCCCTCGCCCGCGGTCGTCACCGCTCGCCCTGAATCGATGAACCCAATCCCGTTGAGTCCTCCCGGCGCCGCGGACCGAATCTGCCGCCGATGTCGTCTCGGACGCCGAGTCGAGCGCTCACCCAGTCGGCTTCTGGGTAGGGGTCGAAGAGAGCGAGCTTCCGCGCTTGGGCACCGTACCACGGACCACGCGGACGTTGACATCGTCCCTATATCTCCGGACCTCGAGTCGGGAGCCCTGAGCGTGTAACAGCTTCAGGAAAGTCTCCGCGTCCTCTCCGGGCCCATCGCGCCACTTGGCGACGAACAACGAGGTGCCCTGTCGGCCCGGGATTGCCAACCCGCTAGAAACCAGCGCGTGAAATTCGAGGTCGGACAAGACTTCGAACGGCGTTGCCAGCAACGTACGTCGGCGGGGATAGCTCGGCTTGATCTTCTTCATGCTTTGGCTCCGGACCGAAATCTACGGCACTGCACGTCAGAACGGACGCCCGCGAGAGCCCTCGGGGCAGATAAGGGCCGACCCTTGCCGGGGATTCTCGGAAGGTCGGTACCAGGACCGCCACCGAGCAGGAGGGGGATCGCACGGTCTCAGGAATAGGCCTCGATCCGGGCCGCACGGGGGGTCAGGAAGAGCCCATCGATCATCGTGCGCGCTCCTCCCCTGGATTCTCGGGCCGGCTAGGCGCTGGCCGCGTTCAACGCTCTTGTCGCCAAGAGGGCCTTGCTCGGAGGGGACCGTCGGGAAGGCCGTACCTCCTCCGGAGCGACCCGATCTCGGTCCCGCCCAAGGTGCTCCGAGGCCTGGAGTTCTCGCTTGATGCGTTGCACCGCGACCAGGACGTCCGAGGGTCGGCGGGCCCCGGTACACACCATCCGGCCGCTGCCGAAGAGGAGGACCACGACCTTCGGCTCCGCGAGCCGGTAAACCAGTCCGGGGAACTGCTCGGGTTCGTACTCTACGTGGTCGAGACCGAGGGTGACCGCGACCGAGGTCAGATTAATCTCGCTCTGAAGGTCCGCGGTGGCGACGATGTTCTGCACCTGGATTGGCGGGTGCTTCGGAATCCGTTGGCCGCTTCGACGGACCAGCTCCGCGATCCTCCGCACGGTCGTCTCCGCTTGATGCAAGCTCTTACCGCCCGTGCAAACCACCTTCCCCGATTGGAACAGGAGCATCGCGGTCTTCGGTTGCGTCAGGTGACAGATGAGCCCCGGGAATCTCTCGGGCGCGTACTCCGCACCCTCGATCGCCAACGCGATCGAGGGCAGGTCGAGCCTCACGCCGAGGGAGGCCGACGCCACCACATTCTCGATTCGGACTCGCATCATCTACCCCTATATAAGATATAAATACTATTTGAATCCCCTCGCCTCGCGCGTCGCCCGAGCGGCCTCGCTCCATCTCACCGAGAGATCCGAAGTAGCTGGGCCGTGGCAGGAGATCTGGCTGCCGGAATCGGGAGGGCATATTATCGCCCCCGGGAAGGGGTCGCGTTGGTCACGGAGGATGCTGTACGTCTCGGCGTGCACGCCGTCCCGCCGCACCTCGAGAAGGGAGACCGGACGGCGGAGGTCTGTGGACTCGTCGAGATCGATGGGCGAACGCTTCGCAACCGGCGTGGAAGCTACCGAGAAGGAGGTAGGGAGGGGGCCTTCGGGACGAGTCCCGACGCCCCCACCACAGCCCGAATCGAACCCAAGGCAACCTCGTCCATCGCCTCCTCCGACCGAGGCGAAGGCACCAGCGTGGGGAGGGCTACGGATTCACGCCACCCTTGGGTGGGGGAGGGCGCTCGGGTGAACCGGGTCCCCATCCGTCGCGGGCGGAAGCGTCACGGGTGCGTGCTCCCCCGCGTCTAGAAGCCGACGCCGTTCAAACGGGCCTAGCCCCACCACGTCGACTCGCTCTCGCGGGTGGATGGCAGGAAGCACGCCGCGAACTGGCTCTACTATCGGAAGGACACTCGGTCTGGCACTCCCCGCGACCCGTGGGCGAAACCGATCTGGGACGGGGCCGGATTCGCAACCGAAATTAACGCGCTGAGGATTCGGCTCCATCATGAGCCGGTCCGAGGACGCGGGGTTCAACGCTCACGGGTGCCCGCCGGGCGCGACGCCCGGCCACCGCGGGATCGAGCCCGATGCACCCCCTAGCCGGAGCGGACCGTGGCCGTAGTCGGGCCGGTGGTCCTTCGGAGCCTGCGGCGAGCACTTCGGAACGTGCAGGGCGAGAAGTCGCCGGTCCTCGCCGGTCACAAGCTGCTCTACCGGTGCAACCTGCAGTGTAAGATGTGCCCCTTCTGGCGGAGGGGGGACGAGGTACTGCTCGGGCTCGCGGACGAGATTCGGATCATGGATGCGCTGGCCCGGGCGGGGGTCTCGTTCCTCGGGTTCGAGGGCGGCGAGCCTCTCCTCCGCCGGGACATCGGGGAGATCCTGCGCGAGGGGCACGCACGGTTCCACACCTCCCTGGTCACCAACGGCTGGCTCTTGGAGCATCGCTTGCCCGAGATCGCGGAGCACCTGGACCTCCTGTTCGTCTCGCTGGACGGCATCGGCGAGACCCACGACCGGCTTCGCGGTGTCGCCCGGTCGTTCGATCGCGCGGTGGGCGGGATTCGAGCGGCTCGCGCGGCCGTTCCGACGGTCATCAGCCACACGGTGACCCGGGAGAACCTCCACGATGCGGAAGCGGTCGTGGAACTGGCAGAGCAGCTCGAGGTAGGTCTCACCGTGCAGATCGCGTACGACTACCGGTCCGCGAGGGCCCTCTCCCCGCAGCGGGAGGAGTTGCTCCCGGTCATCGAACGACTTCGTGACCTGCGGAGGAGCGGGGCCCCCATCCTGGAGTCGGCCGAGTACTTCGATGCGATCTTGGGATCGTGGTACGGGGGGAGGCCCTGGCGGTGCAAGCCATGGCTCACGATCAACATCGACCCGTCGGGCCGAATCGTGCTGCCGTGCTACGTTCTCCACGAGTACGGGGGCTCCCTTCCCGTGTGGGAGGTGGACGTCCGCCAGCTCTGGAACACCTTCTCGTGGGCGCCGTACGAGTCCTGCAACCAGTGCGCGCTGGCGTGCTACCTCGAGCCGTCCCTGTTCCAATGGACGAACCTATCGAGCCTGCGAGAACGCGTCGTCGACGGGGCGGTAAACTATCTGAAGCGTGCCCCCAAAGTCTCCTCCCGGCCGAAGGGCGGTCGATGGATCCCGATCGCGCGGCCCCCGGACTGAGGGGGCCTGACTTCCGATGCGGAGGAACCCCCAGACACCAACAGGAGGGCGGGATTCCCCACCTCGGGGCGGTCCGCCGCCTGCCGGGCAGAAAGCGGGACCTGTGGGGCCCGAGGTACCCGACGCGCGCCCGTCGCGGGTAGCTACCCGGAGGACCGAGCCGCGAGCCGACCGGATCCGGTGCACCGGACCGGCGTCGCGACGACGCCGATCGCAGCGTCTCAGTCGTCAACCCCGCTCTCGGCGGCCGTGCGATACCGTAGGTCCGGCTTATATGCCATGCACGCGGGTGGTGAACATGAAACAGATACACATCTGGCCCAACCACATGCGCATCCCCCACCTCGACCTCGTCTTGTTCCGACCGAACGGGGAGACGCTCGCTCAGACGCTCGTTTCTCTTGCCCGTCTCGGATTCGACACCGGACCGGAGAACGTCGAGCTGCACGAGGGCGTCTCGTTTCGCTGAGCGGCGCCGGTCCGCGAGGGTCGGCCACTTTCGCGCCGTCCGGGTCCGCGGGAAGGGCCCCTCGCGCGACGACCGCCCCCTCCGGACGTGTCTCCCATCTCCGGCGAGGACCCGCCGCGATGAGGGGAGTCTACCGGCCCCCGGTGCGCGGCGTCTGACGGACGGATCGCCTTCGGGCGGCCATCCTCAGAAGTCGCAATCGACGATGCCGCTTTCGAGCGGCGGGAGACCTTCGTGTGCGAAGACGACCTGTCACAGGATTCCGACCCCCTCAGGATGCCGGACCGCGTGGAACGATGAGAGATAACGGTTCACACCCTCTCCGAGGCGCGGAGGGGTCTGGCCCATCGAGGGCGATCCCGGAGCATTCAAAGGCTCGCCGGACCCCGCCGACGCGTGGCGACCGCGCCGGCGCTCCCCTCGCCGCGTGTCGTCTCTCCTGAGGCGAGCCATGGAGAGGGAGGGGCTCCTTCGACCGTAGGCGGGGGAAAGCAGGGACCACCATCCCCCGCCTTTGGTTTCGACCCAGATCTAGAAGAGCGGTGCCGCTGTCCCCGGATCCGTACCGGAGTTCGCCCCCGACGTGGTAGCGGAGGATCGGCGCGAGAGAGCGGGCCGTATCCGCGGGCCATGCTCGCGCTTCGGACGGACTCGCGCGCCTTGCCTCCGCGCGCCAGCGATATCGAACGCATCGAGAGAACCGCGCAGCCGACATGGGGTCACGCGCCCCACAAAGGAGACAAGCTCCCCTGGGGACCGGCGGTCTACGGAACGCGGACCGCGACGGGGTCTTCCGGGGGAGGGTCTGGCGCGATCTATGGAGTCGAACTCACCAGCGCCGCAACGCTCGTGCCCTCTGCCTCAGGACCGCCTTCGTCTGGTGGCCGGGTCCGGTTCGGATGTAGGCCGTGCAGGCGCACACTCGACAGGGGCCATCCGTTCCATGGAGCCGCTTCTGGTGCCGGCACCCCGAATTGTCGCACTCCGTGGTCATGTGTCCCCTATCCGCATATTCAACCTACAGAACACGCACGCTTGGCGAGGTCATGACGTGTACCCCTCCGGCGAGTACGTGATTCCACCGGCCGAACGCTCAGACCGTCGAACCTAGGTCGATCCCGGGAAAGTGTTCCTCTAGCACCCGGCGCCAAGCGCCCGTTACCCGCAAGATGATCGCTATCCCGGCGACGTAGAGGGAAAGAATGAGAAGGCCACCCAGGAACATCTCAAACTGTCGGAACACGAGCAATCCCAGCAGGTCGATGAAGGCGACCCCCAAGAGACCGCCGGAGGCGAGTCGCAGCAAGTTGGTCGACTCCCGCTGTCCCAGCGCTTGGCCGGTCCAGTCCCATGCGGCCAGCAAAGGGAGCAGGGACGTGATCGACTGAACGACGAGCGAGAACACCGGGAACCGAAGCCCCTCGCTGATCCCGAATACAGTAAGCCCTGCGACGATTCCGGCGAACTGTCCGGTGCAGCGGGCGCAGAGATGCAACGTACGGCCCCGCACCGTCAGGCGTAAGGTCCGACAGGATCGCGCCGCGGTATGATGGGAGAGCAGATACTCCCAGGAGGCAGAATCTGTCAAAGTTTAGCCTCGCAAGGAGCGGTGAGTCAGTGGGTCTATATAGACGGTGATGCGTCCCCTCGCTTCGTGGGGGCCTCTGGGCAGTTCGTTCAAGTTCCGGGGCCGGTTCAGTACCGGCGGAAGTACACCCTGTGGGTCCTGATCCTTCTGGTTCTCGTCTGCTGGCCGGTGGCGATCATCTATTACTTCACCCGAGACAAGGTCCCGGTCCAGGAGTTCCAGTCGTACCCGACCCCCCTCGCCGCTCCCCCGCCGGCAGCGGCGCAGGGAGGGACGCCGGGACTGTACTGTCCCTCGTGTGGCGCGGCGGTCCAGCAGCGCGGCGGGTTCTGCCCCAGCTGTGGGAAGCCGCTACCCCCTTGACCACCCAACGAGCCGCATCGCCTTCCGCTCGGCGCACCGATCCGTAGGATCTCGCGTCCACTCACGGTTCGGCTCGGCTGTCCGCTCGAGGGGACTCCCCGAGTAGGCCGTCTCGATCGCACCGGGCATCCTCGCCACCCCGGGGAGGTCCGTGGACCGAACTCTGTCAGCGTGCCCGAGCGCGGCCTTGCCCGTGCCGGCCACGGCGGTCCAGGGGTCGGTTCCCTCGGCGACGCGTTCCGTCAGAGCGTTGCCAGAACACTCTGTCCCGAGGCGTCGCGGGACCCCACGCCCGGGGGGCCGTTGCACATGCAACGACCCAGCTTATCGCTCTCGGCCTCGTGATTGAGTCCGGTGAGATCCTCATGCTGACCCAGGAGAACCGGGCCGATGTCGAGCGCTACTTCCAGAAACACCTTCCTCCGACCGGATCGGTTCGGTTGCTGACCTTTGCCTCGAAGAAGGACCGACTCTCGTGCGTCTACTGCGAGGACGTGAAGCAGCTCGCCGAAGAGCTCGCGGAGCTCTCTCACGGTCGAGTCTCGGCCGAGCACCACTGGGTCGAGGATTCTCCCGAGGTCGTCGAGCGCCTCAAGGTCCGCCAGACGCCCGCCACGGTCGTCACGAACGGGGAGTCGAGCCTGGCGCTCAAGTTCTACGGTCTGCCGGGCGGGTACGAGTTCACAGCCCTTCTGGAGGATATCGTCGATGCCATGGGCGGTCCGTCCCGCCTGGGTTCCGACACCGTCGCCGCGCTCCAGAACCTCGCCGCGCCGGCCCGGATCCAGGTCTTCGTGACACCGACGTGCCCGTACTGTCCGCGGGCGGTCCGCATGGCCCACCAGTTCTCGCTCTCGAACCCAACGATGATCGACGCCGAGATGGTCGAATCCATGGAGTTCCCCGAGCTCGCCAACCAGTACTCGGTGATGGCCGTGCCCAAGGTCGTCGTCAACGACCGGATCGACTTTGAGGGCGCGCTCCCCGAGTCGGAGTTCCTGGAGCAGGTCCTCGCGGCGGCCCGAAGCCCTTAGTCCGGGCTTTCGGGGGGCCCGCTCTCCACCGCCCGAGGCTACGCGACCCTGGGGGTTTCCCCACGGTCCGAGGAACGGGGGTCCTACGCGATCGGGGGCAGTCGGGCGACCACGGAGGCCGCCGACTCCACGTCGCACATCGTCCGGAGCTGGGCGAGCGCCGCGCTCTGCCCCTCCGGCGACATCGATCCGCACGCATCCTCGATGACGAGCGGATGGAAACCGAGGGTGAGGGCGTGCCGCGCGGTCTCCAGGATCCCTCGCTCCGTACTCACACCGGTGAGGACGAGCGACTCGATGTGACGAAATCGCAGCATCGACTCGAGGGGGGTTCCGACGAAGAAGCTGGGCGTGGTCTTCGGCAGAACGAGTTCGTCGGGCCGGGGCGCGAGCTCGGGAAGGATCTCCCACTCCGGACTTCCGGGAGCGAGGCGGAAGCCGGTCGGCGGCACCCCTCGCCGGCGCATGTTCCGGGCCATCGACGGATTCCCCCATCCCTCGGGTGGGACCGTGTGCTGGCTGTAGACGATCGGCAGCCGGCGGGCGCGATACGCGGTGAGGAGTTCGGCGATACGGGGTACGATTTCGGCCCGGTTGTACGCGCGGCCGGCGATCCCGTGCTGCATGTCCCACACGACGAGCGCCGAGGAGCGAAGGTCCAGTGGTTCGACGAACATCGGCGGCGCATGCCGCTCCACGAGATGAGGTCCACGGGGGCACGTCGTACGGGAGAAGGTTGCCGTTCGCCGTCGACGCGTCCCAGATTCCCGGCGTCGGGCCGTGTCGACTCCGGGGCGGGAAATCGGATGGGAGGGTATATTGAGGGTCGTTCCTCGTGGGGGTAGGCGTCGCCATGCCCGCGCATCCGACGGACCACCTCGCGAACGAGCGGACGTTCCTGGCGTGGATCCGTACGGCGGTCACGATCATGGCGTTCGGTTTCGTGGTCGCGCGGTTCGGTCTGCTCCTGCGGGAGCTGTCGGGCGTATCGGGCGGGGGGTCGCCGACGCCGATCTCTCAGGCGACCGGGGTGCTGTTGGTCCTCGCCGGTTCGGCGGTCCTCGTCGTGGCGTTCGTGAGGTTCCTCGCCACGCGGACCGATCTCGAGCAGGATCGGTTCCGTTCCCGTGCCGGACTGGAGTGGGCGCTGACCATCCTCATGATCCTCGTCGGCGGGGGCCTGGCGATCTACCTCCTCGCGACCGGGTAAACCCACTGCGCGTTGAACTGGGCGGGGAGCGGTGCCGAACCGTTTCGTGCCGGAGTCCCTTACGAGGCCGGGCGGCCCGGCCCGAGCGCCGGTGGGCAGCGGATCGACGCACTCGGGATCGGGCCCATGACCGATCGCTCGGGCCGCTACCGGAAGCACGCCCTCTTCCCGGTCGCGGGTCTCCCGCCTCAATCCCCGGTCGTCTCCGAACGGTGGGACCCCGCCCAACGGAGGGTCTGTTCATCGCTCCATGACCCCTTGAAGAAGTCGGCGTGGCGTACGGTCCGGACGAGTTCGAAGCCGAGCCGATCGACCAGGTTTAGCGACCGCACATTTCGTGAATCGACCACCGCGATGACCTCCGAGACATCATCGCGGGAGCGCAACCAAGCGAGCAGCGGGATCAACGCTTCACGGGCGATACCCTGCCCCCAGAACTTGGGAGTCAGCAGGTACGCGACCGACGCCTGCCGCTCGTTCAGGTCGACCGTCGCTTGAAGGGAACCAACCACCGCGCGCTCGCCCATCAGGCGGATGGCCCAATTGAACCAGCGTTCCCGGGTTGCCGTCCCAGGACCCCGGGCCCACCGCTGTATCCGAGCGCGCAGCTCCGCTTCGGAGGCCGGTGGGTCCTCCGGCAGGAACTCGTAGATTCGGGGATCGCTGAGCGCCCGGAACAACTCGGGCGCATGGTCTTCCTCGAGAGGCTCGATGTGGGTCCGTTGTGTGACGAACCGGGGCGACGAGTCTCGCGGGAACGGCAGCACAGGTGGCCGTAGAAAGGCGCCGCCGTCATGAAGCTGCTCGAGAGCGTTCGGCCCTCCTCTCGAACCGCCCGGGAGGGTGCGGGGAGAGGGATTTGAACCCACGAACCCCTACGGGACCAGACCCTGAATCTGGCGCCTTTGGCCAAGCTTGGCAATCCCCGCGCGAGGGGGCCGAGCGAGGTCGTGGTTAAGATGCTTCCGGGGAGACCGGCGGGCTCCGCTAAGCCGTGGCGGCCGGGGCCCGCGAAGCGGAGTGGGCCTTCTCGGTGGTGAGGATCTCGAGCGCCTCGCGGACCGTCGCCCGCTCGTGCACGATCGCCCGCAGTGCCTTCAGCATCGCGACCGGATGGTCGGACTGCCAGATGTTCCGTCCCATGTCGATCCCGTGCGCGCCCTCGTCGATCGCGTTGCGGGCCAGCTCGAGCGCCGCCCGCTCGCTGTCCAGCTTCGGTCCCCCGGCGACGACGAGCGGGACCGGGCAGCCTTCGACGACCTTCCCGAAGTCCTCGCAGTAGTAGGTCTTGACCAGGTGGGCCCCGATCTCGGCGGAGACCCGGCAAGCGAGCGCCAGGTAGCGGGCGTCTCGCTTTTCGAGCTCCTTGCCCACGGCGGTGATCGCCATCACCGGGATCCCGTACTCCTCGCCCTGGTCGACGAGCTCGGAGAGGTGGACGAGCGACTCGTGCTCGTGCGGGGCCCCCACGAAGACGCTCATCGCGACCGCGTTCGCATTGAGGCGGACTGCGTCCTCCATCGACGTCGTCAGCGCCTCGTGCGAGAGGTCCTCCTTCAGGACGGTGGCACCGCCCGAGACCCGGAGGACGATCGGAGTCGTCACGGTGGGGTCGACCGCATGGCGCAGGATGCCGCGGGTGAGCGCGAGGGCATCGGTGTGGGGGAGGAGCGGGGTGATCGTCGCCCGGGCGTTCTCGAGACGCCGGGTCGGTCCCATGAAGTACCCGTGGTCGACGGCCAGCATGACTGTGTTCGTGCTCGCGGTCGAGAACATCCGATGCATCCGGTTCTGAAGGCCCCAGTCCATGCTCGCGCCTCGGAGGAGGGAGGGGCCGACGGCCGTATTAGAGGTTGCCCGAGACCCGGCCCGCCGCCGCGGTACTATTCGGCGGCCTCCCGGCCGGGGGTCCGCCGCGAGACGGGGACCCTCCGGTCCTCCTTGACCCGGTTCAGGACGACCTGGGTGTTCGACCGCTCGACGTGCGGATCCTGGAGCGCGTGCTTGACGAACCGGTCGAGGTCGCGCCGGTCGCGGAACCGGCCGATCAGGAGGGCGTCGTTGTCTCCGGTCACGTCGTAGATGGCATAGGCCCGGGGGTCCCGGGCGAGCCGCTCCTCGACCTCCCGGAGCCGGCCCTTCGAGATGCGGATCCCGACCGCCGCCCAGAGGTCCCAGCCCAGCTGTTCGTCGTCCAGCACGGGGATGTACCCCCGGATGACCCCCTGCGTCTCCATTCGGGAGACCCGGGCGCTCACGGTGGTCGGGGAGACCTTGAGGTGGTGGGCGATTTCGCGGTGGCTGCGACGGGCGTCCGCATTCAGCTCCTCGAGGATCGCGCGGTCGAGGTCGTCAAGGTTGGACGTCCGGCGCATGAATATTGATACGGACGGTTGAAGTTAAATCTGGCGGTCACAAAATTGGAAGAACGTCCAGTAGATTCGGGGCAGGCTTGATGTATACGCTGGGGCTAGCAACGGCCGGTGGGGTTCGGTGGCGGCACGTTCAGCGGGGAAGAAGTTGGCGAAGACGGGGTTGGACGGCGCGGCGATCGTCGAGAAGCTCGAGCGGGACAACATCCGCTGGGTCCAACTGTTCTATACCGATCTCTTCGGCGGGTTCAACCTTGTCTCGATCCCGCGCCACGGCCTAGAGGCCGATATGTTCGAGTCGGGCGTCCCGAAGCTCGATGGCTCCTCGGTCCGCGGGTTCCGCGAGATCTACGACTCGGACATGCTGCTCGTGCCGGACGCCCGCTCGATGGCGACGATCCCGTGGAACCCCGAGTCCGGCGGCACGGTCCGGTTCATCTGCGATGTCCGCGTGGGGGGCACCACCACACCATACGCCCATGACCCGCGGGGCGTCGCCCACAAGACCGAAGAGGTCCTCGCTGCCGCCGGCTACGATCACTCCTACTGGGGGCCCGAGATCGAGTTCTTCGTCTTCGACTCGGTCGAGCTCTTGCCGAACGCCGCGGGCGTGCGCGATGCCTGGAGCGGCGCGGGTTACCTCCTGAACCACGGAGAGGCCCCGTGGCAGGCGGGGCCGATGCAGGCGACGGTCCGGTTCAAGGAAGGGTACCACCGTTCGCCGCCACACGACTCCCTCATGGGGCTGCGCGACGAGATGTGCAACATCCTCACCGACAACTTCCATCTCGTCATGGATGCCCACCACCACGAGGTCGCCACGGCGAGCCAGTCGGAGATCAACATCCGGTTCGACGAGCTCGTCCCGATGGCCGACCATGTCCAGGACGTGCGCTACGTCATTCGCAACGTCGCGGCCCGGCACGGGAAGATCGGCTGCCTGATGCCGAAGCC
>JAKACD010000086.1 GCA_021821785.1 Thermoplasmata archaeon | reverse complement strand
GGCGTCAGGTCCGGGTCGAACTCGAGTGCATTGACGAGCTCGCCCCACGCGAAGGCGGCCGGCCCGCTCGCCAGCCGCCCCCGTACGCCGGGCACCGAGGCGCCGTGCTGCGACGCGAATGTACCGGCCCAGCCAACGGCCGCTCGGGACTTCCGCGACCCGAGGCCGCCAAGGGCGCACCCGACGCAGTCCGCCGTGATCCCGCGGGCCATCTCCCGCACGTTCTCGGGGAACTCGCGCCAGCGAACGTGCAGACCCCATTCCACCAGCCGTTCCACCGACGGCGCAGCCCGGACCATGCTCGATCCTCTCCGCCCGTCGCCTTCAGCGGCCGAGCGCGCGGCCTCCGTCGAGGGCCAT
Source organism: Thermoplasmata archaeon (assembly GCA_021821785.1). Lineage (GTDB taxonomy): Archaea > Thermoplasmatota > Thermoplasmata > Lutacidiplasmatales > UBA184 > Lutacidiplasma. The sequence goes on along the minus strand of JAKACD010000086.1, from coordinate 3,081 downwards.
ACAGACTCCGGTCACGAATCGGGAGGCAGGGGCCGCGAAGTAGAGGATGGCGTCCGCGACGTCCTGGGGATCGCCGAGCCACGGTAGGGGGGTGGCCGAGCGGAAGAACCGCATCGCCGTCGGGTCGCGCAGGGACGGCGCGGTCATCGGGCTCCGGACGAACCCGGGGTTCACGGCGTTCACGCGGATGCCGTCCTTGGCCAGGTCGGCCGCCATCGACCGGGTGAGCGCATCCAGCGCTCCCTTCGAAGTGGAGTAGGCCGCGCGGTTCTGTCCTCCGATCAGGCTGTACACGGAGGAGATGGTGACGATCGCCCCGTCGCGCGCCCGGCGGAGGTACGGGACCGCCGCGTGGCAGGTGAGGAACGTCCCGGTTACATTGATGTCGAGCAGGCGACGCCAAACCGCGGGGTCGGTCGAAGCCACATCACCCTTCGCGGTGATCCCGGCGGCATTGACCACGATGTCGATCCCGCCGAGCTTCGCGGCCGCTTCCCGGACCGCCCGCGCCACGTCGCGCTCCCGCGTCACGTTCGCGCGGATCGCAAAGACGGGAGGCCCTGACGACGATTCCAAGGACCGGAGCAGGGACTTCAGCCGGGCCGAGTCGAGGTCGATGAGGGCGAGCGACGAGCCCGCCTCCCGGAACGTCTTCGCGATGGCTTCTCCGATACCGCCGGCAGCCCCGGTCAGGAGCGTTCGGCGACCATCGAGACGGAACCGGGCCGGTAGCGAGCGGGACGAGCGAGTCACACGCTCCGCACGGCGGTCGAAAGAAAAAGCCTACGAACGCACTCGCGCCCGTGCCCACCCGAGCGCGCGGTCTACAGGTGGGGGATCGCGAGACCGATCAGGAAGCCCGCAAAGCCCGAGCCGAGCCCGATGACGAGCATGCGGATTCCGCTCTTCCAGAGATTGCCTATCGTCAGCTTCGCCTCATACCAGCCGATCACGAAGAGCGTCACCGCGCTGAGGATGACCGCGGCGTACGAGGCGGTGATCGTATCGCTCAGGAGGAAGAAGAACGGGATGAGCGGGATCAGGTGACCGACCAGCGTCGAGCCGCCCACGACGAGGGCGCTCTCGCGCGGCGCCCCGGATTCGATGGGACTCAGGTTCAGCTCGAAGGCCATCATCATCTCGAGCCAGGCCTTCGGCTTCTTCTCGATCCGCTGGAGCATATCCTCGACTTCGGCACCCTCGAAGCCCCAATTGCGGAGGATGACCCGGACCTCCTCGCGCTCCATCTCGGGGACCTCGCGCATCTCGCGCTCCTCGCGCGCGACCTCGCTGTGGTAGAGCTTGCGGCGCGACTCGGTCGAAGTGTAGGCGACCGCCGCCATGGCGAGGGATTCGGCGGCGAGCGCGGAGAGCCCGGCGATCAGGACGAAGTGGGCCGGCGTGCCCGCCGCGACCAGGCCGAGCAGGATCCCGAGCACGTTGACGAGCCCATCCTGGCTCCCGAGGATGAAGTCCGACAGGAGCGTCGGGCGTGGGTGCTGCTCCATGAACGCGCGCTGCGCCATCGAAATTCGGGGGCGGCACCCGACTGGCCGATAAGAGGGTAGCGCCCAACGGGCGAGGTCGCGTGGCCGCGAGGGCCGCCCGAGCCTACCCCGCGAGCGCCGCGCCCTCGGCGAGGGCCCGCAGCTTCTTGAGGGCGACCGGGTGCGGCACGCCGTTCAGTCCCGCGAACGTCTCGAAGCCGCAGTCGGTGCCGCCCCACGTGTTCTCCTCGCCGATGATCGCGGCGAGCGTGTCGAGCCGGAACTTCACGGTCTCCTTCGACTCGACGATCGGGGTCTTCACATCGATCATGCCCCCGACGAACCCGAGCTTCGAGGGCCAGCCGTGCTCTTTCGCGAAGCGGCGGATCGCGAGGAGATCCCCCTCGTGGTGCGGGTTCGCGAGCTCGCCGACCAGCGAGTGCACCTTGAGGCGAGTGATCTCGGGAAGCACCCGCGCGAAGTCGGCGTCCGACTCGTGGGTCGCGGCGTAGTTACCGTAGCAGTAGTGGACCCGGATGCGCTCCTTCGGAAGGCCCCGGATCGCCGCATTGATCGCGTCGACGTGCTTCGGCAGGGCCTTGTAGAAGTCGACGCCCCAATCCGTGGCGGTCTGCTTGCCCATGGCCAGGTCGGGCGCGTCGATCTGGAGGACCGTCCCCGGCACGTCGAGGATCGCGCGATACTCCTTCGCGAGCTCTCGGCTGAGCGCGTCCAGGTAGGCGTCGTGCGTCGGGTAGACCTTGGGGTTGTTCGGATAGAAGATCGTGATGACACCCGGCGAAGGGGAGGGCAGGAAGACGCTCGGGGCCTGCTCCTCCTTGGCGATCTTGACGGCGTCCTGCGCTTCGCGCTGAGCGTTCGCCGCGCCCGTGTACTCGAGCGGGCCTACGATCTTCGGCAGGCTGAACGTCTGCTGAAGCCCGCCGAGGGCCGCCGCCATCGCCGGGTTCGACTCCACCATGTCCTGGATGAGCTCGGGGCTCATCGCCATTGAGGCGCGCTCGGTCTTCGAGAAGCCGGTAAAGCGGTTCGGAAGGAAGTTGGTGTACCCTGAGACGCGCTGCTGTCCGTTCGAGACCTGGGTGAGGCCGTGCGGGCTTCCGAGCGGATGGAGCTGCTCCCGGATCGTCGCCCGTTCGACCGCGAGGTACGTCGCGGCATGCTCGGGCCCCAGCTCGCCGGTCGGGCTCTTCGCCAGCAGGTCGAGGATCTCCTTCGAACGAAACCAGCTGCCGGTCATCGTGGTGGGGTACGGCATGGGTGTGCTCCCGGGCGACCGAGGACCGTCCTCGCTTTGAGGGTTTGCTCGGCGACCCAGTTGCTCCTCGCGAAAGTCGCTCTCGCTTCCCGAAACGCGACCGGATTCCGCCCGCGGACTCGCCGGCGCCGCGCGTAGCGCGGGGGAGTGGCCCCCAGGTAACGCGATGCGCCCGGGGGACCCCCGTGGGGTAAGCTCTAATCCTCTCTCGGAGAGCTCACGGCCACGGACTCCTCCATGGCGACCGCCCCCGCTCCCGCGCCGTTCGTTCCGGCCCCGGCGGCCGCGACGCCGCACCGGTACCACGAGACGAGC
>JAKACD010000085.1 GCA_021821785.1 Thermoplasmata archaeon | reverse complement strand
AATCTGCCTGCCCCGGTAGGGACGGCATGGAGGAGCTTCTCCGCACCGCGCTCGGGGTCGCCGGGGCCGCCGGGGCCACGTACGCGGACGCGCGGATCGCCGCCCCGGAACGGTACGTCTACCTCGCGGTTCGGGACGGCGCGGCGAGCGCGCTCACGGATTCGCAGGCGGAGGGGCTCGGGGTCCGGGTGCGGACCGAGCGGGCCTGGGGGTTCGCCGCGACGACCGAGCTGACCGCCCCCGCCGCGCGGGCGACCGCGCGGCTCGCGGTCCGACTGGCCCGGGCGGCGGGGCGCCATGCCCGCGAGCGCCTCCGGGTCACCGAGGAGCGGGGCCCGACGGCGGGCCGCTATGCGTCACCCGTTCGCCGGGACCCGTTCGAGGTGCCGCGGGAGGAGATCATCGAACTGCTGCGCACGGCCGAAGGGAGGCTGCACGTCGGCCCGGACGTGAAGAGCGGCGTGGCCTCGTTCCAGGCCTGGCGCTCGACGAAGTGGTTCGCCTCGTCGGACGGCGCGGCGTACCGATCCGAGATCGTCCACGTCGGGGCGGGGATCGCCGCGACGGCCGTTCGGGGCGGTCTCGTGCAACGGAGAAGCGCCCCGACCTCCTTTGGCGGGGACTACGCCCAGGCCGGGTTCGAGTTCGTCGCGGGGCTCGGGCTGCCCGAGCGGGCCGAGAGGGTCGGGCGCGAGGCGGTGGAGCTGCTCGACGCGCCGGTCTGTCCCACCGGTCGCTCGACCCTGGTACTCGGCTCGGACCAGCTCGCCCTCCAGGTCCACGAATCGATCGGGCACGCGGTCGAGCTTGACCGCATCTACGGCTCCGAAGCAGGGTACGCCGGCACGAGCTGGGTCCGTCCCGAAACGATCGGCCGACTGCGCTACGGAAGTCCGCTCCTCCAGGTCGTCGCCGATGCGACCGAGCCGGTCGGCCTCGGCACCTTCGGCTGGGACGACGAAGGGGTGCCCGCGCAGCGGACCCCGGTCATCGAGTCCGGGATCCTGACCGGCGTGCTCTCGTCGCGGGAGTCGGCGGCGCAGCTCGGCCTCGCGCGGTCCGGGGGAACGGCGCGGGCGGACGGCCCGGACCGATCGCCCCTCGTCCGGATGACCAACGTCGATCTCTTGCCGGGCGAGCTCTCGCTCGACGAGCTCCTCGAGGACATCGACGAGGGGGTGTACCTCGAGACGAACCGCTCCTGGTCGATCGACGACAAGCGGCTCAATTTCCAGTTCGGGACCGAGATCGGCCGGCGGATTCATCGGGGGGAGCTCGGCGAGCTCGTCCGCAATCCGATCTACGCGGGGATGACCCCGGAGTTCTGGGCGTCGCTCGATGCGGTCGCCAACCGTTCCACCTGGCATCTCTGGGGAATCCCGAACTGCGGCAAGGGGCAACCGGCCCAATCCGCCCGGGTGAGTCACGGCGCTCCCGTCGCGCGGTTCCGCGACGTCGCCGTGCGGGGGGGCTGAGCGATGGCGGCTCGTGCGCGCCGGCCCCCCACCGCGTTCGCGGACCTGGCCCCAGGTCAGAGCGCGGACCTCCGGGCCGTCCGGTCCGTCTGGACCACGATCCGGTTCGCCAATGGCCGGATCCACCAGCCGCATCTCGAACGGGCGACGCACTTCTCCTACCGGGTCGCGGACGGCGCGCGACTGGGCATCGCGACCGGGGTCGACGGCTCGGCGCGGGGGCTCGCCGGCCTCCGAACGGCGGCCGCGGCGCTCGCGCGGATCGCGCCGGCCGAGCCGAAGTTCCCGGGATTCCCGGGCGGCCGAACGCGGGTCCCCGTGCGCACCCCGTACTCCGCGGCCACCGAGGCCCTCACCCCCGAGGCGGCCACCGGGATCGCCGAACGCATCCTCGCCGCCGCCGAAGCGGCCGCGCCGAACGGGCGGGTCGCGGGGGTCGTGGTGGTCGGCGGGGAGTCCCTGTCGGTCGCGAACTCCGCCGGTCTCGACCGGACCGGTCGCTTGTCGCTCGCGCAGGCAAGCGTGCTCGTCGACCGTCCGGATCGGGACCCTCCGGTCTCGGGGTGGTCGGAGGAGGCCCATTGGGACGCCGCCCGTCTCGACGCCGAGCGGCTCGGGCGCGAGGCCGGGGAGCGCGTCGCGACCACCGAACCCGAGGCGCTCGCGCCGGGGGCGTACCGCGTCGTCCTGCGGGGACCCGCGCTCGCCGAGGCGCTCGGGTTCCTCGCGCATCTCGGCTTCGGGGGGCAGGGCGAGGTCGAGCAGTGGAGCTGCCTCGCGCGCCGCCGCGGCCAGCGGGTCGCGCCGGAGACGGTCCACCTGATCGACGACCCGACCTCCCGGGAAACGATCGCCCAATCGATCGATTTCGAAGGGGTCGGGACCCGGCGTGTCCCCCTGATCGACCACGGCATCGCGGGACCGGCGGTCACCGACCTCGTCACCGCGGGACGGCTCGGACGAAAGCCGACCGGCCACGCGCTCCCGCCCGAGTCGCCGTGGGGGGAGTACGGCCCGATCCCGGCCCACCTCCTCCTCGCACCCGGCGATGCGAGCGAGGAGGAGCTCGTGCGCGAAACGCGCCGGGGCCTTCTCGTCACTCGGTTCCACTACGTTCGGGTGGTCGACCCGGGTCGCGGCCTCATCACCGGAATGACCCGGGATGGGACGTACCGCATCGAACGGGGCGAGATCGCGGGCCCCGTCCGGAACCTTCGCTTCACCGAGAGCGTCCTCCAGATGCTCCGCGGGATCGAGCTCCTCGGGCGGGAGCGCCGGATCTATGCCTCCGAGCGGGGCGCGAGCGCGGCCACGGTGCCGAGCGCGGCCGTGCGCTCGTTCCGTTTCACCTCCGCCACCCTCTTCTAGACCCGACCGGTGGCACCTCCGTGGTGCGCCCGCTCCCGATCGCGTTCCTCGTCTCGGGCGAGGGTACGACCCTGGAAGCGGTCGCCCTCGAGGTGGAGGCGGGACGGCTGCCGGCCCGCATCGCCCTCGTTGTCTCCGACCGCGCGAGCGCCCCGGCGCTCGAACGGGCGCGGCGCCACGGCCTTCCGACGCTCCTCCTCCCGGCAAAAGGGGTCCCCCCGGAGCGCTGGGCCGCCGAGCTGAGCGGGGCCCTGCGCACCCGCGGGGTCGAGCTGGTCGTGCTCGCCGGATTCCTCAAGATCCTGCCCCCCGCCTGGGTGACGGAGTGGCAGGGCCGGGCCGTGAACCTCCACCCGTCGCTCCTCCCGAAGTACGGCGGTCCCGGTATGTACGGGGAGCGGGTGCACGCCGCCGTCCTGGCGGCGGGCGAGTCCGAGACCGGCGTCACCGTGCATCTGGTGACGACGGACGTCGACGGGGGACCACCGGTGGCCCAGGAACGGGTCCCGGTACGACCGGGCGACACCCCGGGCACGCTGCGCGCGCGGCTGCACCCGATCGAGGTCCGACTGCTCGCGGCGACGATCCGACGGTTCGC
>JAKACD010000024.1 GCA_021821785.1 Thermoplasmata archaeon | reverse complement strand
GTACGTCATCCTGGTGGGCCTCGCGCGGTCGGCCGCCGGGGGGGCCGGCACCGGGGTGGACAACGCCGTCGCTTTCTTCTCGGGGATCGCCGCGGTGCTCGCCATTGGCGGCGTCGTCTTCTCCTTGACCGCCGCGCCCCGCGCGCTCGAGGTCGGGCCCGAGTCGATCGTGGTCATTGGCCGGTGGGGCGGCCGCCGGGAGTACGCGCCGCGCTCCGAGATCCGGGTACGCGTGCTCCGACGGTTCTCCCCGGGCCCGCTCGCGCCGGCAGCGGTCGAGTCGGTCGAAGTGAGGGTCCCGGGAAAGCCGTCCCGGACCTACCTTGTGGACCAGGAACTCTTCCCCGTGACCTCTCCGTGATCGGGGCGGCGGCAGCGCCGCCGGCGAGGGAGATCGCGGGGCTCGCCTACTCCAGGAGGTCTTCGAGCTCGCTCGCGACCAGCGTCAGCAGCTGGTCGAGCGAGCGGTTCTTCAGCTCGGTGATCTGACCGGAATCGGTCTCGAGGCGCGCCAGGAACTCATCGCCGTCCCGGACGAACGAGAGCGAAAGGACGTGACGCCGGCCCCCGGGGAGCGGGAGCTCGAGCGGCGGGGCGGACGCCGCCGAGGCCTTGCTGGACTTCGAGGCGGGCTTCGCCGGCGCCGCGGGCCGGGTCGCTTTCGACGGCGCCGGCTTCTTCGCCACCGACTTCGGTGCCGGCCGTGCGGCGGGCTTCTTGGCCGATGACGCCGACTTCCGAGGCGGGGGGGCGGGTCGGCGGGCGGTTCCCTTACGGCGACCGGAGGGCATCTCGGCGGTCCTCGAGTCGGGCGCACCAACCCCTCCTATTTATGGGTTCGGTTCCCGACGACCGGCGCGTACGCGCGAGGTCCACTCCGGACACACGGCTAATAGCGGGGGCGGCCCCTCGCCCTCGCCATGGCGGCCGACCCGGGCGGAGGCGCTCCGGGGGGAGCGGAGGAGGACGGGCGCGCCCCGCTCCGGCCCGAGGTCGCCTTCTTCCTGGCCGGTCTCTCCCTCCTGCTCATCTTCGTGGCCCTCGAGCCGTACCTCTCCTTTGCGGTCTTTGGCTCCGACAGCGGTGAGTACTACCGACTGACCGCAACCCTGCTCGGCTCGGGAACCCTGCCCACCGCGACGAGCTACGCGGGGTGGGGTACGGCGTATCCCGACTTCCCGGGCATCTTCCTGCTCGCCGGGGCTAGCGCGGGGGCGATGGGGACCGATGCGTTCTCGGCGCTCACGATCGTGATCCCGGTCGTCGCGGTCCTTTCCGTCCTCCCGCTCTTCCTCCTCTTCCGCCGCCTCTACCCGAACGACCTCGTGGCGCTGCTCGGCGCCGGCTTCGCGTCGGTCGCGATGCCGCGGTTGTTCTCCCTCGCGCACCCCGCCCCCCTCGCGCTCGGGGACTTCTTCTGCGTCGCGGCGCTCTGGCTCCTGTTCGAAACCCGGCGGGACGTGCGGTGGTACTTCCCGCTCGCGATCGTCTCGGGAGCGCTGATCCTCACCCACCACCTTTCCGCGTACTTCTTTGTCGCGAGCGCGCTCGGCGGGATCCTCTTCCTCGAGCTGTGGCGCCCCGGCCTGTGGAGCCGCCGGTTCCCGCTGCGCGAGCTCGCGTTCCTTGGGGCGTTCGTCACGGGGACGTTCCTGTACTGGTTCTACGGGGCCCCGGCGTTCGTCGAGAAGGTCCTCCTCTTCTCGCTCGGGGACCACGCGTACGTCGGGTTCGCCGCGTTCGAGGCGCTCGGGCTCGTCGGGATCGCGCTCGTGGGGCTCCTCATCCGGGTCCGCCGCGCGCGTTTCCGGCCCCGGCGGACCTGGGTCCGCCTGCCCACCGACCGCAGCCTCGTCCGGGATGCGACGGCGCTCGCGGTGATCATCTTCGGCGCGATCTCGCTCCTCATCTTCGTCCCGGTGCCGGGGACGACCCAGCAGACGAGCCCGATGGCGATCCTCTGGTTCGCCCCGATCCTCGGTCTCGGGATGCTCTGCACCGGAAGCCGGCGAGCGCTCACGCCCGCGCGGCTCGGCCCGTTCACCCTGACGTGGGCCGGGGCGCTCGGTCTCTCGGCGGCGGCGATGGTCGTGCTTTCGACCGTCGGGAACGCGGCCCACTCCGCGACGCTCCAGTACGTGTCGAGCGACATCTCTCCCGCCCGCCATGTGGAGTATCTCATGATCCCCGCGGGGCTCCTGGTCGCTGTCAGCCTCGGCCGCCTGATCGCCCGAACCAAGGAGTCGAAGGGCCCCCGCGCCTTCGTGGCCGTCACGGTCGCGGCGGTCGTGCTCCTCGCGGCGAACGCGGCGATCGTGTACCCGCCGCCGTCCGACTTCGGCGGCTTCCAGGAGGGCCTCACCGCGCAGGATGCCGCGCTCTGGCTCTGGGTCGGGATCGCGAGCCCCCCGACGTGGGCCGTCGCCTCGGACCATCGGCTGAGCTCGATGATCTTCGGCTTCGACGGAAATCCGGCGACCTGGGTCACGACCCCCGCACTGTTCAATGGCCAGGCGTCCGATTGGCCGACCGCCGTCCAGGAGCTCCGGGCGGCCTGGGCCCCGAACTCCGACCACGTCCATCCGATCGCGCTCGTCGTGGTCGATTCGGTGATGCGCTACGACGGCGTCGCGCTCGACCCGGCGGCGCTCGCCGAGCCGCTCAGCCCGGCCGCGATCGCGTGGTTCGGGCAGCTTCCGTTCGTCCTCGTCTACGAGAACGGGCCGAACTTCGTCTACCTCGTCGACGCGTCGTTCTTGCCGCCCGCGTAGGGCTCGACCGCGCCGTCCGGTCGCCAGACGAAGAGCGGGACGCCGCCCTCCCGGGCCAACAGCTCCAGGAGCCGCCGAGCCCAGGCGAGCTTCGCGCGTTTGCGCGCGCGGGCGGTCTCCTCGACCTCGCTGACCCGCTCGAAGTCAAAGCCCCAGAGCAGGATGCGGGTGGCACCGAGATGCGCGGCGAGGTAGGCGGCCCGGTCACCGTCAGTGAACCCGCCGACGTTCAGGAGCGGCCCCCGGGGCGGCCCCGCCCAGGACCCGGCGAGCGCCCCGGGGAACTCCGGAACCCACGCCTCGAGGGCGGGGACATTGTCGCCGTGCGCGTGGACCACCACGAAGCTTCCCCGACGGTTGGCCCCGACCTCGGAGGCGACCGGGCCGTCGAGGTCGGTCACGATCACGGTCGGTACGAGCCCCGCGGCGAGGCAGGTCGCCGTGGCTCCGTCCGCCGCGAGGAGCGCCGGAGTGGGGCCCCCCGTGGGGCGGCGCCACAGGGGGGGCGGGCCGGCCGAAGGGGCGAGGCCAACCACGATCGCCTCCCGTCCCCGGAGCAACGGGGCGAGCCGGGCGAGGGGTTCGGCGCGGGCGGGCTCGGACAGGAGCGCCTCGAGCCGGGCGGCCGCGGCCTCCTCGCGGTCGAACCCGAAGCCGAACTCCGCCCGCAGGCGCTCGTAGTGCGGCGCCCAGGCGCGGTACTCCACGGCGTCTCTCGAGAGCCGCATAACCCTTTATAATGGAGACCATGCTCCGCCCGAGAGGAGAGGCCTTGTGATGCGACCGCTCGCTCAAGAGATTCTGGCGCACCTTCCCGGAGAGGGACGACGGACCCCGGAGGCTCCGCCGCCGTCGAGCGACGATGCGGAGCTCGAGGCCGTGCTCGCGTCCCTCAAGACGAACATCAAGGTCGTCGGCTGCGGAGGAGGCGGATGCAACACCATCAACCGGCTCGCCGAGGAGGGGCTCTCGGGCGCCGACATGATCGCCTGCAACACCGATGCGCAACATCTCCTCACGATCCACGCGCAGCGCAAGATCCTGCTCGGCCGACGCCTCACGCGCGGGCTCGGTGCGGGCGCGCTGCCCCAGGTCGGGGAGCAGGCGGCCCACGAGGCCGAGGACGAGCTCAAGAAGGCGCTCTCGAACTCGGACATGGTCTTCATCACCCTCGGCCTCGGCGGCGGCACGGGCACCGGCTCGGCCCCCGTGGTCGCCCAGCTCGCGAAGGACGCGGGCGGAGGCAACCCGCTCACGATCGCGGTCTGCACCCTGCCGTTCGCCTCGGAGGGGCTCGTTCGCCAGGAGAACGCGATGTGGGGCCTCGAGCGCCTGCGCTCGACCATCGACACCGTCATCACGATCCCGAACGACCGCTTGCTCGAGCTGGTCCCGCGCCTTCCGATCCAGACCGCGTTCAAGGTCGCCGACTCCGTGCTCGCCCGGGCGATCCGGGGGATCACCGAGATCATCACCCGGCCCGGCCTCGTCAACCTCGACTTCAACGACCTTAGGACGATCATGAAGGGCGGAGGGGTCGCGCTCATCGGGATCGGCGAGTCGGAGAGCGACAACCGCGCCGAGGACGCCGTCCTCGAGGCGATCAACTCCCCGCTCCTCCATGTCGACATCGCCGGCGCCACCGGGGCGCTCATCAACGTCACGGGCGGGCCCGACATGACCGTCAGCGAGGCCCAGAAGGCGGCCGAGGTCGTCCAGAAGGCGGTCAGCCCCACGGCCCGGATCATCTGGGGAGCGGCCGTCGATCCCACGATGCAGAGCACGATCCGGGTCATGCTCGTGGTGACCGGAGTTAAATCCCCCCAGATTCTCGGGGCGGCACCGACCGGAGCCGGGCCGGCCCGCAAGGGCGGTCCCGATCTCGATGTCGTACGTTAGGTAACCACCATGGCATTCCTCGACCGCGCGCGCCGAGTACAGGACGAGTTCGACGGCCGTCTCCGCACGCTGGGGCACGGCAAGTACGGACGCATCCTGCGGATGGCGCGGCGGCCGACCTCCGAGGAGTACGTGAAGGTCCTCCAGGTCACCGCGCTCGGCGCGGTCCTGATCGGCCTCGTGGGCTTCGCGATGTACATCTTCTTCACCCAGACGGGCCCCTGGCTCTGGGCGAACTACTTCGCGGGCCTCTAAGCCCGCGACCCACGGAGCGTACGATTCATGACGAACGGCACGAACGAAGAGGAAGGCATCGGTCTCCTGACGGGGACCCCGCCGCCCGAAAAGAAGCCCGCCGCCCCCGCAGCCGCCCCGCCCGCGGCGGTCCCGGCCGCGCCGAGCGCACCCGCGGCCCCGCCCAAGGTCGACCTGACGGGCCTGCTTTCGCTCAAGGCGGCCGACGACACGACCCGCGAGGTCACGGCCGGGACCGTGACGACCCTGAGCGCGGTCCTGACGAGCCGGGCGAGCGAGCCCGCGGTCGCGAACCTCGTGATCGAGGTCGGCTACACCTCGACCTATCCCGGGGAGGGCGCCGAATGGCCGGTCTCCTGGGTCCCGCCCGGGAAGCGCGGCTCGGTCGAGCTGTTCCCGCGCAAGGAGACCCATGCGCTCACCCTCGCCCCGAACGTCGGGGTCCCGCTCTCCTTCGAGATCACGGCGCCCGTCGGCGTCCGCTACGGGGACCGGGTCGAGGTCCGCCTGACCGCCTCGGGACCGACGAGCTCGGGGCTCCCGGTCCGGCTCACGCTCGCCTGCGTCGCCCGCCAGGCGGTGCTCGCGATCAAGACCTCCCGCGGCTACGAACGCGAGGTCGCCGACACCCTCCTCGCCCGCGCGGAGGAGAAGCCCGACGTCGTCTTCGCGATGCTCGTGCCGTCGTCCCTGCGGGGCTACGTCTTCGCCGAGGGGATGAGCTTCGAAGGCGTCCGCGAGATGCTGAAGGGGATCCGCAAGGCCCGCGGTCTCGTCGAGGGCGAGACGACCCTGAAGGAGGTCGAGCCGCTCCTGGCGCCGAAGGTCACGGTCGAAGGGTTCGTCGAGGGCGCGATCGTCGAGCTCATCTCGGGTCCGTTCAAGGGCGAGAAGGCCCGGGTCAAGAAGATCGACCAGGCGAAGGAAGAGATCACGGTCGAACTGATCGAAGCGGTCGTCCCGATCCCGGTGACGGTGCGCGGCGACCACGTGCGCATGCTAGAGAAAGGAGGCGGGAAGAGTGGCAGTTGAAGTGAGCATCCTCGTCGAAGGCGGCAAGGCGGCGGCCGGGGCGACCCTCGGGTCGGCGCTCGGTCCGCTCGGCGTCAACGTCGGCCAGGTCGTCCAGAAGATCAACGAGGAGACGAAGCAGTTCCTGGGGATGCGCGTCCCCGTCGTCATCAAGGTCGACCCGAACACGAAGGCGTTCACGCTCTCCGTGGGCCGACCCCCGGTCGCCGCGCTCCTGCTCAAGGAGATCGGCAAGGAGAAGGGGTCGGGGAAACCGAAGACCGAGGTCATCGGGGACATCTCGCTCGAGGCGATCGAACGGATCGCCGCCGCGAAGGGCGAGGACCTGTTCGGACGCTCCAAGGAGGAGAAGATGAACCAGGTCATCGGCACCTGCGTCTCGCTCGGGATCACCGTCGGGGGCGAGGACCCCCGGGCGGTGCTCGCGAAGCGCACCGCAGCTCGGGGCGCGGCATGATGGGGGCGCCGGGCGCTCCGCCGCCCGACCTCGCCAACGCCGAGATCGTCGATTACCAGGTCATCGAGGGCGACGGACGGGTCCGTCTCAAGCTGAAGGACGGCTCCATCGTCGAGGTCCGCCTCGAGATCATGAACATCCTTCGCGCGGGGAACGACCCGAACACGGGGCTCCCGGCGTACATCGTCCAGTCGGCGCCGCTCGTCCGATTGGTCGAATGCCCGAAGGAGCTGAGGAAGCCTCCGCTTAGGCCCGGCGGGAAATCCGACGGCAAGCCGATCCCGGGCTTCGGCTGAGCACGGGACCGGCGCCTCCGGGTCGCGGTCTCGACTTCGCAAAAAAGGGACGACCCCGGAACGGGGGTTCCGGGGTCAAGGGTTGGGGGCCCGGGCGCTTACTGGACGGCGATCTTGACCTCGCCGGACGGCGGCGACGGGTTCTGCTTCGGGAGCTCGAGTTCGAGGATCCCGTTCTCGACCTTCGCCTTGGCTTCCGTCGCGACGACGGGCTCGGGCAGTTCGAGGCTGCGGTAGAAGCCCGAGTACGTCCGCTCGCGGTGGACGTACGTCTTCTGCTTCTCCTCGGTCTCGGCGGTGGTCTCTCCCTGGATCTCGACGGCCGTCCCGCGGACGCGGATGTCGAGCTTGTCCTTCGGGATACCGGGGATCTCGACCGTCAGCTTGTAGGACTTCCCCGTGTCGCTCACGTCGGTGCGGGCGGCCCGGTAGAGGCCCTCGCGGCTCTCGAGCGGGGCGAACGGGCGGCCGAACGGCACGAGCTCGGCCGAGCCGAAGAAACGGTCCCGCATCTCGTCGAACAGTCGGTCGAGGTCGGTCCACGGGTCCAGGCGCTGCTCTCGCTTCTGAATCTCTCGGGGCATCGGTTCACCTCAGGGTTTGCACGATTGATATGTTTACGTTACTATATAATAATACCGAATCTAGGATCTTGCCAAGTTGGTGGGAAGAGTCACCTTCCTGACAGCCCGAGGAGCTACTCTAGGGTTGCCGGACCCGGGAGGGTTTCGGCGGAGCGGCTCGTTGGAACTGCCTACACGGTAGGTGCGGCCGAAGGGGTCGGATTGAGGGGACAGGTCGGACAGCAGGCCTGTCCCACGGAAGAGCAGGCGCAGCACTTGCAGCCGCCGCCTTCACAGTCCCAGCACGCGCAGGAGAATCGGACCGTCGGCCACGGGGCTCCGAAGGGATCGTAACCCAAGAACCCTTCTCACGCCAGACGCCCACAGGGGGCGCAGTTCGCGGTCGTCCTTCGAGCCGGCGAGTAGGGGACAGAACCCAAGCTCAGGAAGGGATCGACGCTCGAGAGCGAGTCGCTCGTGGGGAGCGGAGGCCGCGCGCCCTCGACAGAAGGGGGCCGGGGGACCGGCTACGTCGCGTCAATCTCGGCTTACGTGGAGGATAACCTCCTTGCACCCATTCTTGGAGCGCCGACCGACAAGAGCAAGTGTCGAGACAGCGTCGGTGACCGCGGAGCGCGTCGGGTCGAAACGGAGGGAAGGTGGTTCGAGCCGAGGTCGGAGACCGCCGCATCCTCTCGCGTTCGGCGTTCCCCGAGCTCTTCCACGCCCTCACCGAGGCCGGCTACCAGGTGATCGGCCCCACCGTCCGGGACGGGGCGATCGTCTACGACCGGCTCCGCTCGGTCGCCGACCTGCCCGAGGGGTGGACCGACCGGCAGGGGGCCGGACAGTACCGCCTCGAGCGTCGGAACGACGCGGCCCTCTTCGGGTACACGGTCGGACCGGCCAGCTGGAAGAAGTTCCTCTTTCCGGCACGGGAGCGGCTCTGGACGGCCACGAAGGAAGAGGGAGGGTTCTCGGTCCGGGCCGAGCCGGTCGAGGGACCGCCGCTCGCCTTCTTCGGCATGCGCGCCTGCGAGCTCGCCGCACTCGGCGTGACCGACCGGGTCTTCCAGGGGGGCCCGGTCGCCGACCCGGGGTACTCCGCCCGTCGGGCCCGCGTTCTCCGCATCGCGGTCCAGTGCGGCCAGTCCGGCGGCACCTGCTTCTGCGTCTCGATGGGGACCGGTCCGGGCGTCCGCGCCGGCGCCGACCTTGTGCTGACGGAGATCCTCACGCACGGCCCCCACCGGTTCCTCCTCGAGGTGGCGTCCGAGGCGGGGGCGGCCGTCGTCGGGCGGATACCGTCCGCCCTCGCGGCCGCCGGGGCCGAGGACACCGAGAGGGCCGAGGCGATCGTCGCGGCGACCGCGGCGTCGATGGGCCGGACGATGCCGACCGAGGGCCTCCCCGAGCTCCTGCGGGGGAACCTCGCGCACCCGCGCTGGGAGGACGTGGCCCGGCGCTGTCTCTCCTGTACCAACTGCACGATGGTCTGTCCGACCTGCTTCTGTTCCTCCCACGAGGAGGTGCCGGACCTTGACGGACGGACCGTGGAGCGCTGGCGACACTGGGACTCCTGCTTCAATCTCGCCTTTACCGAGCTCCACGGGCAGAGCGTCCGCAAGAGCGGGCTCTCGCGGTACCGTCAGTGGCTTACCCACAAGCTCGGGACCTGGCACGAACAGTTCGGCACGTCGGGCTGTGTCGGCTGCGGCCGCTGCATCACCTGGTGCCCCGTGGGGATCGACCTCACCGCGGAGGTCGCTGCGATCCGGGCGACGCCGGGTGCCGTAACACCGAAAGCAGGAGGGAAAACATGAGCCAAGAGACCGACCCGAAGGTCGTGGACGCCGTCCGGGCGCACCCGTTCTTCCATGGGTTCGACCCGGCGTTCGTCCACGAGGTCTGCCAGCACGCCCGGGAGGTCCGGTTCGAGCCGGACGAGCTCCTCGCGAAGGAAGGCGCTCCCGCCGACGTCTTCTACCTCATCCTGGAGGGCAAGGTCGCCCTCGAGGCCGGGGCGGCCGACAACCCGCACCTCACCGTTCAGACCGTGGGGCGAGACGAGGTCCTCGGCTGGTCGTGGCTCGTCGCGCCGCACCGCTGGCGCTTCGACGCCCGGGCGACGAAGCCGGTCCGGGCCGCCGCGCTCAGCGCGGAGGTCCTCCGTCGGACGCTCGCGAGCCACCCGACGTGGGGCTACCAGTTCCTGATCCGGTTCATGCCGGTCCTCGCCGAGCGGCTCGAGAACACGCGGATCCAGCTCCTCGATCTCCATGCTCACTGACGCGGACCGCCCCGCCCCCACCCCCGGTCACCCGTTCGCCCCGGTGCCGTACCGCGTACGCGCCGTCGCGACCGAGACCCCCGACACGACGACGATCGTCATCGAGCCGTGGGGGACCCGACGGATCGGGCGGACGCAACCGGGCCAGTTCGTCATGCTCTACGCCTTCGGGATCGGGGAGTCGCCGATCGGGGTCGCGGGCGGTCATCCCGACGGTCAGCTCGTCCACACGGTGCGCAACGCGGGCAAGGTGACGGGCGCCCTCGGCCGCCTCACGCCCGGCGACACGGTCGGCGTCCGTGGCCCGTACGGCCATGGCTGGCCGATCGGGGAGGCGAAGGGGCGCGACATCCTGATCGTCGCGGGCGGTCTCGGTCTCCCGCCGCTCCGTCCGCTCGTCTACGAGCTGTTCGCCCGGCGAGAGTCGTACGGTCGGGTCGAGATCATCTACGGGGCCCGCACGCCGAAGGACCTCGTCTACTACGACGAGATCCAGACCTGGCGGCGGCGCAACGACCTCCGGCTGCAGGTCACCGTCGACGCCGCGGGCCGGGAATGGTACGGGGACGTGGGGGTCGTGACGACCCGGATCCCCGATGCCCGCTTCGAGACCGGGCGCACGACGGCGTTCCTCTGCGGTCCCGAGATCATGATGCGGATGACCGCCCAGGCGCTCGTCGCCCGTGGGCTCGCTCCGGAGGCGATCTGGGTCTCGATGGAGCGGAACATGAAGTGCGCGGTCGGTTTCTGCGGCCACTGCCAGTTCGGCCCCTCGTTCGTCTGCCGGGATGGACCGGTCCTCCGCTACGACCGGGTCCAGCATCTGCTCAGCCTGAGGGAGGTGTGACGGCGATGCCGACCCCTCCCCGGCCGAAGCTCGCGGTCTGGAAGTTCGCCTCCTGCGATGGCTGCCAGCTCTCGGTCCTCGACTGCGAGGACGAGCTGCTCGCGCTCGCCGACAAGGTCGAGATCGCCAACTTCCGTGAGGCCTCGAGCGCGGTCATCGACGGTCCCTACGACCTGTCGCTGGTCGAGGGTTCGGTGACGACCCCCGAGGACGAGCGGCGGATCAAGGAGGTGCGAGCGCAGTCCCGGGTCCTCGTGACGATCGGCGCCTGCGCGACCGCGGGCGGTATTCAGGGGCTGAGGAACTTCGCGGACGTCGACGAGTACCGTCGGGTCGTCTACGCCCACCCCGAGTACATCCAGACCCTGGCCACCTCGACTCCGATCGCCGACCACGTTCCGGTCGACTTCGAGCTGCGGGGCTGCCCGATCTCGAAGGCCCAGCTCCTCGAGCTCATCTCGGCGTACCTCGGCGGCCGCGCCCCGAACCTCCCGAACGAGAGCGTCTGCATCGAGTGCAAGCGCCGGGGGAACGTCTGCGTGGTCGTGGCGAAGGGGACCCCGTGCCTGGGCCCGGTGACCCAGGCCGGCTGCGGCGCGATCTGCCCGTCGTTCCACCGGGGCTGCTACGGCTGCTTCGGTCCCCAGGGGAGCCCGAACGTCCCCTCGATGCTCCGCCACCTCCACGACCTCGGGATGGCGCCCCCCGCGGTCCAGCGGGTCTTCCGCACGTTCAACCCGCTCGCCCCGGCGTTCAAGAGCGCGAGTGAGGCTGCGACCTCGGACGAGGAACGATGACCGAACGAACGATCGCGGTCGACTATCTCGCCCGCGTCGAAGGGGAAGGGTCCCTCAAGGTGCGCATCCACGGCGGCGAGGTCGAGGACGTGGCGCTCCAGATCTTCGAGCCGCCGCGCTTCTTCGAAGCGTTCCTGCGCGGCCGGGCCTACACCGAGGCGCCCGACATCACGGCCCGCATCTGCGGGATCTGCCCGGTCGCCTACCAGATGTCGAGCACGCACGCGATGGAGCGGGCGCTCGGGATGAAGGTCGACGGGCCGCTGCGCGAGCTCCGCCGGCTCCTCTACGCGGGGGAGTGGATCGAGAGCCACGCGCTCCACATCTACCTCCTGCACGCCCCGGACTTCCTCGGCTACCCCGACGCGGTGCACCTCGCGAAGGATCATCCCGAAGCGGTCCGACGCGGGCTCGCGCTGAAGAAGACGGGGAACCACCTGATGCAGGTCCTGGGCGGCCGGGAGATCCATCCGATCAACGTCCGCGTCGGGGGGTTCTATCGGACGCCCTCCGTGGACGAGCTGCTCGCGCTGCGGCCCGAGCTCGAGCGGGCGCTCGCCCTCGCCGAGGAGACCGTGCGGTTCGCCGCCGGTCTCGAGTTCCCCGACGTCGAGGAGGACTACGAGTTCGTCGCGCTGCGGCACGAGCACGAGTACCCGATGAACGAGGGCGAGGTCGTCTCGAACCGGGGGGTCCACATCCCGATGTCCCAGTACGAGGACGTCTTCGAGGAGCAGCAGGTGCCCCACTCGACCGCCCTCCACTCCGTCCGCAAGGAGGCCGGCTCCTACCTCGTCGGCCCGCTGGCCCGGTATGCGCTCAATTTCGACCACCTCGGGCCCCATGCCCAGCACGCGGCGAAGGAGGCCGGCCTCGGCACGGTGGTCCGCAACCCGTACCGGAGCATCGTCGTCCGCGCGGTCGAGATCCTCTACGCCTGCGAAGAGGCCCTTCGCATCCTCGACCACTACTCGCCGCCGCCCGCGCCGTACGTCGAGCCGCCCTCCTCGTTCCCCGCCTCCGTGGGCATGGCGATCAGCGAAGCGCCCCGGGGGATGCTCTACCACCGGTACCGCCTCAGCCCGGAGGGGCTGATCGAGGAGGCGAAGATCGTCGCCCCGACCTCCCAGAACCAGAAGCGCATCGAGGACGACCTTCGCCACCTCATCGCTCGCTCGCTCTCGCTGGACGATGCCGGCCTCACCGGGGCGTGCGAACGAGCGGTCCGCAATCACGACCCGTGCATCTCCTGCTCGACGCACTTTCTCGCGCTCGACATCGAGCGCTCCTGAGGGGGACGGTGACCACCTTGGAGAAGGACGGCAGGGCGACCGAGCCGCTCGTGATCGGGCTCGGCAGCGAGCACCGGGGAGACGACCGCTCCGGGCTCGAGGTCGTGCGGGCGCTGCGGGATCGCGTACGTGGCGCGGCGCGCCTGGTCGAAGGGCCCGCCGACGCGACCGCCCTCCTCGACCTGTGGGAGGGGCGAGAATGGGTGATCGTCGTCGATGCCGTCCGGTCGGGTCGGCCGCCCGGCGCCGTCGTGAGGCTCGAGGTCGCCCGCGGGGAGGTCCCGGGCCCGCTCGGCGCCACGTCGACCCACGGGCTCTCGCTCGCCGACGCGGTCGAGCTGGGCCGCTCCCTCGGCCGGCTCCCCGCCCGTCTGACGATCTTCGGCATCGAGGCCGAGGAGCTCCGGGTCGGAGATCGGATGACCCCGGCGGTCGAGGCGGCGGTCCAGGAGGTCTGCGGGCGCGTGCTCGACGAACTGGGCCGGCTCTCGCCGCCGATCGGGAGTACGTAGGAGGAGCGACCGAGATGCACGAAGAGGCTCTGATCCGCGACCTGGTCCAGAAGATCGACGCCGTCGCCCGCGCGCACGGGGCCGAGCACGTGACCCGCGTGCGCCTCTGGGTGGGCGCGCTGTCTCACCTTGGGGGCACCGATCTCGGCGCCCGCTGGGCCCTCGCCACCGAAGGCACGCGGGCCGCCGGATCCCGCCTCGAGCTCACGGTCTCCGACGATCCGCGGGACCCCCGCGCGGGAGGAGTCGTGCTGGAGAGCCTCGACACGACGGACGGTACGGAGGCGGCCCGATGAGCCCGCTCCGGGAGGCCGTCCCTCCGGACGGCGCGCGTAGGGACTTAAGGGGCGGACCGATGTCCGACCGGTCGTCGACGCCCGAGCGAACTCAAGGAAGGTGGGAACGATGTGTCTGATGGTGCCGGGCCGTATCGTCGCGGTCGAGTCGGAGAACCCGGAGGCGCGGATCGCTCGCATCGACTTCGGGGTCGCGGTCCGCACCGCCAACCTCATGTTCACGCCCGAGGCGAAGGTGGGCGACTACGTCATCGTCCAGGCCGGCTTCGCGACCCGGCTCCTGTCCCCGGCCGAGGCTGAGGAAGCGCTCGGCTATCATGCGGAGCTCGCCGAGCTCGCCCGGACCGAGCGGGCTCTCTCCGGGACGGTGGGGGGAGGGGCGCGATGACCTCCGGTCGTTCGGCCTGGGTCGGCCCCGGGATCCTGCTCGTGCTCCTGACCGCCATCGTGAGCGGGGTCTCCACCTTCGTCAACGCCTACGCGGTCCCGGGGACCGGCGCGGACGCCTTCGTCACGGTGCGCAATCTGGTCGTGGCCGGGGCCTTTCTCCCCGTGGCGCTCCTCGCGACCCGCTACCAGCGGGCTCCTGCCCTCCGCGGGGTCGACTGGCTGCGCCTCGTGGCGATCGGCCTCGTGGGCGGCGCGATCCCGTTCCTCCTGTTCTTCCATGGCCTCGCCCTCGCGACGGCCGCCGGCGGCGCGACGACCGCCTCCTTCGGCTACCGGACGCTCTTCCTGATGGCCTCGGTGCTCGGGATCGTCGTCCTCCGTGAGCGTTTCCACGGCCGCCTCCTCCTCGGGGCGATGCTGCTCCTCGTCGGGAACGCGCTCCTCCTCTCGCTCACCGCGCCGATCTGGACCGACGGGACCGGCTACGTCCTGATCGCCACCGCGCTGTGGGCGGTGGAGTACACGATCTCGAAGCGCGCGCTCGCCGACCTCCCGTCGGCGACGGTCGCACTGGGACGGATGGGGTTCGGCGCGGTCTTCCTGTCGGGGTACCTCGCCCTCACCCTCCAGTGGGGCGCCGTGGCGCGCTTCTCGGGCGTGGACTGGTCGTGGATTGGCGTGAGCGCCGCCCTCCTGGTCGCGTTCGTGGCGAGCTTCTACACCGGCTTGAAGCGCGTCGACCTCTCCGCGGCGACCGCCCTCCTGGTCCTCGGCTTCCCGATCACCTGGCTGCTCGGCGTCCTGTTCCAGGGCCAGCCGATCGGTCTCGAGGCCGCCGTCGGAGCGCTCCTCGCGGTCGGAGGGGTGGCGGCGGTCGTCGGGCTCGCCCAGCTCCGCACGAGCTGGGCCTACCTCGCCGAGGTGCTGCGGCCGAGCGCCCGCGCGACCTGAGGGGACCGTGGACGGCGCAGCCCTCGGCGCCCGGTTCAGCCTCGCCACGAATCGACTGCAGTACTGCGGCCCGGCGGAAGCCGAACCGACGCTCTACCGGGCGATCACCGAGGGCGCGGGGCTCGACGCGGCCCGGGCCGCGCTTTCCCGCTTCGAGGCGCTCTATCCGTACCTCGAAGCGATCGGGCGCGCGCATGGGCTCGACCCGTTCGACGAGCAGGTCGTGGAGGCCTACTGGATTGGGAACCACCTCCTCGACCGGTTCGGCCGCGCCGAGTTCCTCGAACTCCTCGCGGCGTTGCGAGCGCGGGGGCTGCCCCGCTCGACCGCCGAGCGGCTGGCGGCGCATCTCCCGGCCCGGCCGATCCCCCACCACGCGTTCCACGTCTGCTACGTGGGCGTCGGCGAAGTGACCGGGCACGTCGAGACGACGCTCGCGAACATGGAGGCATGCCGCCCCGCGCTCGCCCGGGTCACCCGAGTGGAGCGCCACCGGCTCACGGTCGAACGACCCCGGCTCGAATGGGTCCACGGGCAGCTCCGCTTCGGCGCGCCGCGTCCCGAGGAGATCGACTTCGATCCCCGCATCCTCCCTCGGGTCGCGCTCGGCGACGAGGTCGCGCTCCACTGGGGGCACGCGGCGCTCGTCCTCTCCCGCGCGCAGGCCGCGGCGCTCGAGCGGTACACGGCCGCGTCGCTCACCCAGGCGAACGCCGGGCTCCCCGGGCTACGGACCCTCGCCTGACCCGGGCGCGCCCGTCAGAACGCCATTCGGCGGACCGCCGGGATCCCGAGCGCGAGCGCGCCCGTCGCGAGGAGCCCGAAGCCATCGACGAGCTCGAGGGTCGAGAGCGGGAGCCGCGCGGAGAGCTCGCCGATGACGAGCACGGCGGCGGTCGCCGCACCCCCCGAGAAGAGGTAGAGGTTCGACGTGAGCCGCCCGAGCGCCTCGGGAGGGTACGTCCCCTGGACCCAGGTGTACTTCGCGGTGTTCCGCACCGAGAAGGCCGCTCCGGTCCCCCCGAGCAGGAGGGCCAGGGTCACGACCGACGCGGTGGCCGGTCCTAGGAGGAGCACGCACACTCCGGCCAGGAAGGGGGTCACCACGAGGAGCCGACCGACGTGGCTCCGGGGGTTCAGGTGGCCGACGACGATCCCCGCGATCGCCCCGCCGACGGCGAGCGAGGTCACGAGCGCGCCGTAGGTCGAGGTCGGGTCCGCGAACCCCGTGTACGCGACCGCGGGGAGCAGGAGGGCCGGTATCGCCGCAAAGAACCCCGCGGCGACCTCGAAGGCGGCGAACGCCCGGAGCGCCCGGCCGGTGCGGCCGCGGAACGCCTCCCACCCCCGGCGGAACGTCGTGCGGAACGGCGTTCGCGGCGGTCGCTCCACGGGCAGCGTAAGGGGCAGCGCCGCGACCAACGCGGCGACGAGGAGCAGGGCGTACGCGCTGGCCCCGCCGTACGGCCCGAGGAAGTAGAGCAGCGCGGCGCCGCCGGAGTATCCGCCGATCTGCGTGCCGACCGAAACGACGCTCGCGACCCCGTCCGCGAGGAAGAGCTGCCGCTTCTCGACGAGGAGGCGCGGTGCGATCATGTAGACCGCCCAGACGAAGTCCCACACGAGCGCGAGCACGAAGACGAGCCCGAGGAGCACGGGGACCGAGATCGTCCTCGAAATGAGCTCGAGCGCGAGGAGGACCGCCACGACCGCCTGGACCGGGTAGCCGATGAGGAGGATCGAGCGCTTGTCAGGGACCCGGTCGACCAGCGGGGCGATGAGGAACGTCGCCGTGTAGACCCCGTATTCGATGCACAGCACCGCGCCGGCGACCTCGAGGTTGCCCGAGAGCCCGTACGCGAGGAAGAGCACGGAGACCGAGTAGACCGCGTAGCCCGCGGAGGCGAAGGCCGCCGATGCCTCGAACAGGAGGAACCGTCGGTTGCGAAGGAGGACTCGCCACCCGCCGCGCCGGTGTTCGTCCGCCTCCGAAGCCGAGCGCGGACTTCGGTAGGACGGTAGCCCCAGCGGGGCGGGGGGCTCCTCGATGCCGGCCGCCCGCGCCGGCAGCGCGACCCCGGGTTCGAGGTCGGAGGTCCCCATGTCGGGGCCGAAGCGCTTCCGATAGTTGAACCGCGCCATCGCTCGCGATCCGAGCCGGTGGGACGCCGGTGGCCGCAACGACTATAGGCAGAGGCCGGGTGGCGACCGGCGTGGTCGATATCCACGAGACCCCAGCGGTCCCGCCAATGGACCCGGGCGGTGACCCACGACTGGGCTACTTCCTGGCCGGCGGGCTCCTGATCTTCCTCGGCTGGGGGCTCGGGGTCGTCGCGAACTATCTTCTTCACGCCTGGGCCGGCCCCGGCGGGGCCGTCGTCGGATGGGTCCACGTGAACTCCACGTGGGGGGCCTACGCCTACGCGACGCTCGGGTTCGGCCTGTTCACGGGCGCGATCGGAACGGTGCTGGTCGCACTCGGGCGAGCGTCCGCGAAGGCGCCGCTCGTGCTGCCCGGGTACCCCTACTGAAGCCGACCGGGCCGGTGGGCCGGCCGATGGATCCGTCGGGACGGCGGGGGTCGGCTCTCCACGGTGCTTCGGGGGTTGCGCTGGACCTGCGCACAGTCGGTGCAGGTCCGCTCGTCCTCATCGAGGCAGTTGCGGCAGAACGTGCGACCACAGACCGTGCACGACAGGGCGGCGGGAATCCCGCACCGTGCGCACTGACCTACGAGCAAGCCCGGCTCACCCCGGTGGAACCGGTCCTCGGAGAATGCCGCTGGCCTTAAGGCCTTCGACAAAACCGGCCGCGAAGGGCGCGCGGGCCACGTAACCTGCGGCCCGTCGGGCCCGGGCGCTGCCCGAGGAGAAACTGACCCCGAAGCCGGCGGCCCGGAGCATCCGGGCGTCGTTGTCGCCGTCGCCCAGGATGACGCAGTCCCGGGGCGTCAGCCCGAGATAGCCGAGCGCCCGCCCGAGCGCCGGCAGCTTTCCGGCCCCCGCCTGCATGAGGTGGATCGCGAAGCCCGTCGACTCGACGTCGACGGAAAGACCCCCAAGCGCCGCGCGCACCCGACGGACCGAGACGGTCGGCTCGAGCGCCACCTCGCTCTCGCGCCATCGGTCGGTGAAGAGGCGGCGCACCGGGAGTCCCGCGTCGACCAGGCGGTCGAACGCGCGACGGGCGACCGACGGGTCGGCGAGACGTTCCACGACCGACTCGCCGTTGTCTAAGGTCCGATAGAGCATCCCGCCGTTCTCGGCCACGATCGGACCGGAGAGCCCCAGCGAGCGGTAGAGCGCCAGGGCGATCGGGAGGACGTTCCCGGTTGCCAGCAGCACGGGGACCCCTCGGTCCTCGAGGCGGCGCACGTAGGTGAGCGCCACCGGGTCAAGGCGTCGGCTTTCGTCGGTGAGCGTGCCGTCGACATCCGTGACGACCGCCCGGAAGCGCCGGGGTCGAGCGACCGGACGGACCGACGGGGGGCGACCGGGTCGGGCGCGCCGAGGACTCATCGTGTGCGGGCCCCCCTTCCCGGCCCTCTAGCCGGGGCCGGTCGCGGCCTCGGTCGCGAGCGCCCGGCGGAGCGCCTCCGCGACCTCCTT
>JAKACD010000084.1 GCA_021821785.1 Thermoplasmata archaeon | reverse complement strand
GTAGGAGCGGTTGTCCCGCGTCAGCTGCAGCGCGTCCGCGGCCGGCTCGACGAACATGCCGCAGATCGGATCCGTCGCCATCGCTGGACGGGACGGGGGGGGGAAGCGGCCGACGACTAGGCGCTGTCGCGTCGGTGCGTCTGCTCGTACTTCTTCTGGCAGCCGACGTTGCAGAAGTAAATCGTCTCACCGCCGTAGTTCGCGTGCGCGGCCGCCTTCGAATGCTCGATGACCATCCCGCAGACGGGGTCCTTGACCTTCATGCCGCTCCCTACCGGTACGGGGGTTATAGGGGGGAGGTAAAGCCGACGCCACGACCTCCGAAACGCCTATCTACCCCGTCGCCGGGGGAATCGGTCGATGATCCCCGATCTTTCCCCGACCGAGGTCGCCCGCAAGCTCGAGACCGCCCCCGACCGCGTCGTCCTGCTCGACGTGCGGGAGCCGAGCGAACGGAGCTTCGCGACGATCCAGCCGTCGATCCACATCCCGATGTACGAAGTTCCGGGCCGTCTCGACGAGATCCCGAAGGACCGCGATGTCGTCGTCTACTGCCACGGGGGATCCCGCTCCCAGATGGTGGCCCACTTCCTCCAGGAGCGCGGGTTCTCCTCCGTCGCGAACCTCGCGGGGGGCATCGATGCCTGGTCGGTGCTCGTCGACCCGGAGGTCCCCCGCTACTACTGAAGGGCGGGCCCCGGGGTCGCCTTACCCGCGACGCGACGGTCGCTCGTCCGACGGGGTGTGCTCGAGCCCCTCGATGTAGCCGCGCATCTTCCAGTAGGTGTCGAGGAACTCCTGGCCCCGCGGCGTGATGTCGTAGACCGGCCGCCGGTCGTGCTCCTCGGACTTGAGGAGACCGAGGGCGAGGAGACGGTCCATGAAGTTCCGCAGCCGGTCGACCGGCATGCCGGCGCCGTACGAGACGCGGGTGATCCGCGCGGCGCCGTGGTAATGCTTCACGACCTCGAGGACGGTGGCGTAGAGATCGCTGACCTCTCGGCGTCGCGCCGCGCTCGCACTTCCGTCCCGGCCGTGCACGATCGCGGGCCCCCACTCAGAGCGGGAACGGCGGCAGCGCGTCGACCTTGCGGGGCGGCGCGCGGAGGCGCGCGTCCGGATCGATCTCGGCCGACTCGGTATAGGTGACCTCGTCCACGGTCGCCCCCGAATGCACCCGCACCCGGGCGGCCACGACTCGGCGGACCTCGGCGCGCTCGCGGACCTCGACCGACTCGCCGAAGACGTCCTCGGCACGGGCCCGGTCATCGATCTCGACCGTGCCGCCCACGAGAGGCCCGGTCGCCCGCGCCTTTCGGCTGAGCCGAAGCCGGGCCGCCTTGAGGCCCCCCTCGGTCCGGACGCGCCCGCCGACCTCGGCCGACGAGGAGAAGATCGCGGACCGAGCGGAGAGCTCACCGCCGATCTCGAGCCGATCGCCGGTCAATTCGCGTCCGACCGACATCGAACCACCGACCTCGAGCCCCCGGGTCAGGTGGAGCGCGCCTCCGACCGTGAACTTGCCCCCGACCTCGAAGCTCTCGCCGGTGGCGTCCCCGTCGATCGAGCCCATCCCGCCGACCTCGAGCGAGGAGAAGGCGAGGTCGCCCCGGGCGGTGAACACACCCCCGACCTCCACGGAGCCTCCCTTCCCGCTCTGCTTGAGCTCGGCCACCCCCCCGACTTCGAGCGCCCCGAACGAGAGCGGCTCGTCGGAGACGAACCGGCCGCCGACCTCGATCGCCCGTTCCACCGACCCGCCCTTGAGATGGATGAGACCTCCGGCCTCCAGGGACTCGAGGGCTACGTCCGAGACATCGATCGACCCGCCGGCCTCCACCGAGCGCGCGGTCAGCGTGCCCGCGAGCCGCAGCGTCCCTCCGACCGAGACCTTGGTCACGGTGAGGGTACTGCCTCCCTCGAGGATCCCGCCGACCTCGACCTCCTCGGCGGTCGCCGGACCCTGGACCCGCAGCCCCCGATCGACGTCCACATGGCGCGCGTGGAGCTGACCGTCGATCTCGACGGCGCTGTCGCGGGCATGCAGCTCGCTGGTGACCGTGAGGTTCCCATGGACCCGTACCGTGCCGTCATCGGAGGTGAATCGACCGCAGCGGAGGTCGCCGTTGATCTCGGCGTCCCCATCGAACCGCGCCGTCCCTGAGATCGCGAGCGTGCCCTCGGCTTCGATCCGTGCGTTGGGCTCCACGCGCAGGTCGCCCTCGACCGCGCCGAGGCGTACGCGACCTCCCCGGGGTACGCGTGTTTCGCTCATCGATTGAGTATGGGAGCCCCCTTTCTATAGGGGTAGCTCACCCGCGGTGAGCACAAGAAGGGAGTCCCCGGACCGCGCAGAACGGCCTTAAGGTTCCGCCCCTCCCTCGCGCGTGGCCGATTCGCTCGAGCGGGTGCGGACCGAGGTTGTGGCCTGCACCCGGTGCCCTCGGCTCGTCCGGTACCGGGAGGCGGTCGCGCGGCAGAAGAAACGGGAGTTCCGGACGGACACCTACTGGGGGCGGGGGGTCCCGGGGTTCGGGGATCCGGCCGCCCGGCTCGTGGTCGTGGGCCTCGCCCCCGCGGCGCACGGCTCCAACCGCACGGGCCGCATGTTCACGGGGGACCGCTCGGCCGCCTTCCTCGTCCGCGCCTTCCACGCTGCCGGCTTCGCGAGCCAGCCGACGTCGCTCCGCCGCGGCGACGGGCTGCACTACACCGACCTCTACCTGACCGCAGCGGTGCGGTGCGCGCCGCCGGACAACCGTCCTACCCCCGCGGAGCGGGCTGACTGCGCCCCGTTCCTCGCGCGGGAGCTCTCGCTGCTCACGAACACCCGGGCGATCTTGGCGCTCGGCGGCTTCGCCTGGGACGCGCTCCGCGAGGTCGTCCCGGAGGTCTACGGGGGGCACCGGCCCTCGACCCCGTTCGCCCACGGGACGTGCGTTCCGCTCGGCGAGGGTCGCCCGCTGCTCTGGGGCTCCTACCACCCGAGTCCTCAGAATACCAACACCGGGAGGCTCACGCACGCGATGCTGGTCGACCTGCTCGACCGCATTCGGGCAGGGTACGCACCGGCCCGCTCTCCGGAACGGAGGCCTTAACGCGCCGAAAGGCTGGCCGCGACCATGGCAGGGTTCGAGGTCCTCGAACGGGACGGGCTCGCCCGGCTCGGCCGGTTCGAGACGCCCCACGGGGTGGTCGAGACGCCGGCGCTCCTACCGGTGGTCCATCCCGACCCCGAACGGCAGCCCGTGCCACCGTCCGAGATGCGCACGGAGCTCGGCGTGCGGGCGGTCATCACCTCCTCGTACATCATCTGGCGGACACCGCCGCTCCGGGCGATCGCCTCCGCCCGCGGGGTCCACGGGCTGATCCACTTCGACGGCACCGTGATGACCGACTCCGGCGCGTTCCAACAGCACGCCTACGGCTCCGTCGAGGTTGGACCGGAGGAGATCCTGGCCTTCCAGGGCGAGATCGGTTCGGACATCGCGACGGTCCTCGACATCTTCACCGAGCCCGAGGCGCCCCACGACGAGGCCGCGGCGGCGCTCGCTACGACGCTCGAGCGGGCGC
>JAKACD010000023.1 GCA_021821785.1 Thermoplasmata archaeon | reverse complement strand
GCCCGGCGCGTCCTCGACCCTTCGAAAGCGTGGAGCGAGAGATCCGCGTCGGCCGGGCGCAGAACCGGGGTCCGGACACCGAGCGCCTTCAGCGCCCCCGGTAGAACCCTACCAATGCCCCGCGGGCCTCGCTCTCACCGAGCCGCGGTCCGACCGCCGGCTCCCCCCGGCCCGTGTCCCGTGCTAGCGCAGAGCGTAGGTATTTATCCCCATTGATGCGTATTACTTTCGCCGGCGCCCGCGCGCGGGGGCCGGACGAAGGAGGTCCAACCAGGTGACGCGACATCCCGCCGCGACAATCGCGCCGCCCCCCGCGGACCCCCTCGCACTGTTTTCGACCGCCAAGAGATCGTCTGCTAGCCCCGCCCGGGTCGACGGCTGGCCACAGGAACCCACCGCGGTTGCCCCGCGGCGGGTCCCTTCCGGGCTCCGGCAGGGCGGACGATGGGGCTCTACGACCTAATCCTTCCGATCGCCGAGTCCGCGATAGGTTCCGCCGCGCTGGGCGCCGCCCTCTGGGTCCTGTCCGGGAGGTTCCACGTCGCGGTGCCGCCGAACCAAGCCCTCGTGCTGTTCGGCGGGCATCACTCGCTCTCGACGCCCGACTCTCGGGGTCGCTCCGGGGAGGTCGTCGTTCGCCGGGCGCGGATCATCGTCGGGGGTCGGGCTCTCGTCGCCCCCTGGAACCGTGCGGTCGGCCACCTTTCGCTCGAGCCGGTCGTGACCGACCTCACCGTGCGGGCGGTCCAATCGCTCGAGGGAACGCACGCCGCCGGATGGGAGGTGCGCCTTCGCGTTGCGACGAAGATTCCCACCGAGCCCGGACTGCTCGCGACCGCCGCAGAGAACCTGCTCGGAAAGGACGATGAGGAGGTCCGGCGGATCGTCCGCCAAGCGGTGGAGGGCGTCGTTCCGACGGTCCTCGCCCGGCTGCGGGCCAGCGTGGCCGAGCCGGACTGGGAGCGGCTGGCCGCGGAGGTGCAGGCGACGGTCGCCCCCGATCTGGTCACCTGGGGTCTCACCGTTCGAAGCCTCTCGGTGACCGAGCTTCACCGGATCGTACCGGCCACCCCCTCGGCGACCGCCAACGAGAGCCTGCCGGCGCCCGCCGTCACGCCCGACGCGGGCGCGATCGCGGTGGCGAGGCTGTTCCAGCGACTGGACGCTCGGCTGGCCGCCGCGGAGCGGAACCTGGCCACGCTCGCGACCGAGACGGTCCGAACCCGTCCCGACCGACCGGCCTTGGGCGACGGCAGCCAGATCCTTTCGGTCCTCGACCTCCCGCTCGGGTACGGGACCGTCGAGTGGGAGACCCCGGACGGCGGAACCCCCGCCGGCATTGACGATTCCACGGAGGGCGGCGCCCCGCCCCGACCGACCCGGGCGGCCTACGAGCCCCGGGCCATCGCGGAGGGACGCGGGCTCCGGCCCACGGTGGAGTGAACGCAACGAAAGGAGAGGGAGTGAACCATGTGTCCAGCAGCGATATTGGGAGACCGAGCGTGCGGAAAGACGACCTTCCTGGGCCTCCTGTATGCGGCCCAGGTGAAGTACGGAACGCGAGTCCTCGACTCGTTCCGGTTTCATGCTCCGCTACAGTCCCTGCGGTTGATGAGCCAGGTCTACGAGGGGATGAAGGACGCTCGGTTTCCGGGCGCAACCCTCAAGGACGAGATGACGGAGATCGGGTTCGTCTTTGGGTATAGAAAGCCGATCTCTGGGCGGCTACCGGCCGCGCTGAAGGACAAGAACTGGGTGAACCCGTTCGCCAAGCTCTCCTTCGCGGCGTACGACGTCTCGGGGGAGGACGTCCAGGAGTTCATCGAGTCCGGCGTCGCCGCGAGCCCGATCATCCAGCAGCTGCTGAAGAGCCACGTGGTCGTGATCCTGGTCGATTGCAGCAAGATGACCACGGAGATCGACTCGCCCGTATTCCGCCAGATGCTGAAGTACGACAGCGAGGTCGCCTCGCTCCTGGTCTCGCTGCAGACGTACAAGCGGCAGGAGTTCTCTCGGATGAAGACCCAGGGCCTGAGCGTCGGGAACCCGGTGATCTACCCGGCGATCGTGCTCTCCAAGTTCGACTCGGTCCGCGACGAGGTGCTCGTGAAGCTCGGCCTGCACCGCGGCGTCCCGACCGGCGATCAGAAGCGCCGGCGGAAGGAGTACGCCGAGGCGCTCCTGCGGGTCTTCATGCCGCAGACGCTCTCCCAGATCCGCGGCGGGAAGGTCGCCGGGGTCAACTTCGACCAGGCGGCGTATTTCTTCAGCTGGGTGAAGACCGAAACCGCGGAGGCGGGCATGCAGCCGGTCGGTGCTCCGCGCATCGTCCGCAAGGGTTTCTCGGCCGACGGCGGCGCCGAGCCGGACTTCTCCTACGACGACTACGTCGCGTTCATCGAGCACTTCCGCGACGTCGCCAACAAGGTCCCCGATGAGATCGTCGAGCAGACGACCCTCCAGGCGCCTCCGACCGCGGCGACCGCGTGAGCCGACCCGAGGAAGACCGGTTACGGGAAGCAGGGAGGAGGCAGACCGCATGGACGACCCCGCAGCGACGATCTCGCTCGAGCACTGGATCTACGGAGCGAGCCACGAGAAGGGCTACGGCACGAAGGCGGAATCCCACGGCCTGAACGGACCGCTCTACTCGCGCTACCTCGAGAGCCACTTCACGCCGGTGCGCGTGGAGAAGACCGCGAACGGCGGAACGGTCATCGACGCCCGGATGATCCATCCGGCGCCGGCGAACGACGAACTGCTGCTCTCGATCTTGGGCCGCGGGGTGGCGGACGAGTACAATCGCCCGACGATCGCGAACCACACCGTCGTGATCCCGGGGGCCGTACTGCGCGCGGGCGAGCTCACGCTCTTCGACGTGGAGGCGGCGGTCCTCGACTACGACCGCCGGCTGCCGAAAGCGAGCGGCCGGATCGACCCCATCGTCCTCCGGAAGCGCCCGTCGGACCTCCCTCGCGAGGTCGCGGGCGTGGGGCTCCGTCGGCTGATCACCCGGGCCGCGGTCGATACGCTCGTGAGCCGGTTCCTGGTCGACCGCCAGGGCCGGACGCTCGTGCTCTGCCGCGGCAGCTCGCACCAGTATCGGAACGAGCTGCTCTTCCGGCTCGTGGAGCTGTTGCAGGCCGGAGGGGAGATCCCGCTGTTCCCGGCGATCAGCGACGCGCCGACCTTGAGCGCCATGAATCACTTCCGGCTCGCGATCTCCTCGCGCGGGGTCCGGGCCGACGGTTCGTGGACGCTGCTCGATGCGAGCATCGACCAGCCGGCGCTGCCCCCGGTCCGAGGCAAGAACCCGCTCTACAACCGCATCGCCGAGGCGTTCGCGGTGACCTAGCCGAGCGGACGGCGGTGGAGCGTGAGGTCGCGGTCTTCGGGGCGACGGGCCCAGGCGTGACGCGGGCAGAGCGCAGGACCCACGGCGTGTGAGCTCCGCACTGATCCTCGGGGATCTCGGCTCCGGGCTGACGACGTTCGTCGGCCTCCTCTACACCGCCCAGATCCGCTACGGGACGGAGTCGGAGGACACCTTCCGTTTCTCCGCCGACCGGGAGACGATCCGCCGGCTCGAGGCGGTCTACGGGGAGCTCGGCGCCGGGCGCTTCCCCGTCGCCGAGGTGAACTGGGAGGAGCATCCGGCCTCGTTCGTGCTCGCGTTCCGGTCCGGCCGACTGGCGGGCCTTAGCCGGTCCTCGGACTCCCACGACGGGTTCGACACGGTCCGGGTCCAGGTCGGAGGCATCGCGGCGCAGGAGGTCGCCGAGCTTGCCCACCACGATGCCGTGCTCGAGGTGGCGACCCGCCGATTGTTCGGAAGCCGACTGCTCCTGGTCCTGGTCGACGCCTCGCGGCTGGTCGACGCCCCCGAGGACTCTCGCGCCCAGCTCCTTGACCGCTACGATCGCCACCTGGCCACCGCAATCTCGGTCGTGGCCCGCTACCGGGCCGCGTTGCCGCGCCGCCGCGACCGCGCCCTCGAGGTCATGTTCGTGGTCACGAAGGTCGACCGGCTGGCTCCGGAGGCGCTCGCGGCGATCGGGTCGCCTCCGGGGCGGGACGGCGGTCGTTGGGAGGAGGCTCGCTCGACCTGGGGCGGTCGCTTGGTGGAGCGGTATCTGCCCCAGGTCCACGCCCTCCTCTCCGGTCGCGGGTCGGCTCTCGGAGTCCGCGTTCTACCCCCGCGCTGGTTCTTGAGCGGCCTCACGACGGAGGAAGTCTCGGGCAGCCCACGGATCGCTCGACGCTCCCTCGCGCCGCAGGGCGGCTGGGAGCCCGAGTATCCGTTCGAGGAGTATCGCGACCTGATCGAGGCGCTGGCGACCGCGGCGCACCGCTCGTCCGGAGACGACCCCGACGAGTAAGGAATTCTCGACGGACCGCCGTTGACCCCGGAGGTCGCGCGGGCCCGTCGGCGATCCTCGCCGATGGCCCCCCGGGCCTCAGCCCACCGGTTCGGCTCGGTACCGGAAGCCCTCTTGGTGTCCGCCCTCTCGGATCACGTTCCATCCGGGCACGGTCCACCGGCCCTCGGGGGGGTTCCAGGCGGGGTCGCCGACGGCGAGCTCCCCCAACTCGGCTTCGAGGTACTCGTGGTCGGTGGAGACTTCGGGAGCGAGGGAGCCCCTCTGGAGCAACTGGACAAGGATGGGCAGGCCGGCGGGCCGGCCACGCCACTTGACCGCGAGGAACGCTCGCCGGGCGGCGCCGTCGGCGAGCAGGAGCTCTCGGAGCGTCGCGTACGCGGACCGGCTGCGGTAATCCTTCGGGGGACCGTCGAGCCGCCGGCGTTCTCGTCGTAGCTCCTCGAACACCTTCGGCCAGGTCCCGGGGGCGACCTCGGTCGCCTGCCAGATCGCGGCGGGATCGATCTCGGCCTCTTCCTCGAGGGGCCCTGACGAGGACTCCCCGCGCCGCGGCTCCGACTCGAGGTCCCCCGCGGGCCGTCCCCGACCGGACCCTTTGCGCGCGACCCTTCCCGGCGCCAAGCTAAACGCGAGCGCGGCCCCGGTGCTCCCGGGGTTCGGGGGGCGGAGGACGAGCTCGTCGCAGTCGGGGTAGCGGTTCGGGTGGAGGACCACGAACGGACCGGACTCCGGAGCGTTGAACAGCAGGGCGAGGGAATCGTTCACGGTCGTCACCTGCCGTCGCACCGCGAGCTCGCTCAGCCGGACGAGCGGCACCGGAGCCTCCCCTTCTCGCGGATGGCTCGCGAGGTCGTCGAGGATCGCCTGCGCCACCTCGGCGTGAATCTGCTGGGCCGGAGTGCGCACGAGCGCGAGCTCGACCGATCGCTCCCGTCGGAGCGCGCGGGCGAGGCGAAGCCGTACGGGGCCGGACCCGACCGCCTGGGCGCGGAACTCGTAGAGCCGGCGGTTGATCCAGCGCTGAAGTCGCCCGCCGCTGATCCGGGAATCGGCCAGAAGACCGGCCCACCGCTCGGACATTCGATGCGACCATTCGGGGTCGCCCGAGCTCTCGAGGTACCACTTCCTCACGAGGTCGCGAAGAAGCGCTCCCGCGCTGAGCGGATCGTCGACCTCCTGCTTGATCCGGATCATCAGCGCCTCCGCGCGGGCGGCGAGGGCTCCGCGGAGCGTAGGGTCCTCCCCCACGGTCTTAGCGAGGTCCGACAACCGCAACAGGTTCAGGGTCTGCAGGTCGAAGCGCTCGGTCGGGTCGGTGTCGAGCAATCCGGCGACCGTCGAAGGTACGATCCTCCGCCCCACCTCTCGCTCGGTGCCGGAGGAAGCTCGCAGGCCCGACGGCACGGGCTCGGCGCTCGCTTCGTCCGGCACGGCTGCCGGCCGTAGCACGAACTTGGGCGCGGGGACCGAGGGGGTGCCGGACGCCTCGCGGCGCTCGAACGCTTCGAGTCGCGTCAGATCGGCCTCCCGCGCGCGGCGAGCCTCCTCGATCCGACCCCGCTCAACGGAACGGCGCCGCTCCCGCTCCTTCAGGATACGATCGACGTCCGACTCATCGGGCATGGAAAGGAAGAACTCGAACCCTGTCGTTGAAATGGGGCCCGACCGGGCATAATCGTTTCGGCCCCCGCCGCGGCGAATCGGCGGCCGGACGTGGGTTTGGAAGCGGTCCGTCGCGGAGGAGATAGGTGCGCGCGGGACCACTCCGTGCGTGCGCCGGACTCGCCGACCCTGAGGCCGCGATGAGACGATTCGAGAGGGGGTAAGAATCGAGGATGGGAAGTGGCCACGTCCTCGTCCACCCGCTCGATCCGCTGGCGCACCAGGCACCGCACGGAGTCCGGTACCGGAAGGTTCGGGGGGAGCTTCGGCGTCGGCTGCCCGGGTTCGCTGGACCAGAGACCGGCTTCCTTGAGCGCGCGGACGATCTCTCCGACGAAGTACGGGTTTCCGCCCGTCTTCTCGAAGACCTGGCGGACGAGCTCCGGCGCCCGATAGGGCCGGTCGCCCACCCCAGTGCGGACGCCGTTGGCTCGGTCCCCCGGCTCCGCCTTCCACGGGGTGCGGTGCCGTGGCGCCCCCCGCGCTCCCGTCTCGGGGAGCCGAGCAAGGATAAAGCCGAGTGTCGCGCTCCGGCTCTCGAACCATCGCCGGTGGCAGCAGCTGATGTCGAGATGGCCGGGACCGGGTAGGCTGGGAACGCGATTGGGGGGCGGCTGGGCCGCGTCAGGAGTGGTCGTGACGCTCCTGATCACGACCCTCCTGGTGGGCCCGGGGGGGCCCCCGCTTTCCCCCGCCAACGCGACCGTGGCGCGGGCCGCGGAGGCGTCGTTGCCCCTGCGCTGTCCGACCCCGCTGACCTCGGGAGGTCCACCGTGTCTCTCGCCGGCCCAGATACCGGGCGTTTCTTCGGTCGCCGAGGCCCCCAGCAGCCCGGGCAGCAATCCTGCCCTCACTCTCGCCTGGGCCGCGGGCCTTCCTCCGTCCACGGCGGCCGGGAGCGGCGCCGGGATGGCCGCGGATCCCGCCGGTGACCAGGCCGTGCTGTTCGGCGGAGAGCAGAACGGGGTCCTGAGCAACGCGACCCAGGTCTACAATGAGTCCACGGACACCTGGAAGTCCCTAGGGGCCGGAGCCGCACCGTCGCCCCGGGCTTCGTTCGCCATCGGCGCGGACACATCGGCCCGGGTGGCGATCGTCTTCGGTGGAGTCGTCAACGCGACCACCGGTCGGGTCGACAACCAGACCTGGCTCTACCATTTCGCGACCGCCACCTGGACGAACGTTACTTCTTCCGTCGCACCGGCCGCTCGGGAGAACGCCGCCCTCGCGGTCAACACTACGGGCGGCTACGCGCTGCTCTTCGGAGGGACGAACCCAGAATACACTCCCACGAGCTCGCTGACGTATCGCGACCTTTGGGAGTTCAATTTCACCACCGACCTGTGGAGCCCGCTCGCACCGGCGGGCCCCCGCCCCCCGGCGCTGCAGGGGGCCATGCTCACCCGGGATACCGCGACCGGCGAATTCCTCCTCTACGGAGGCTGCTATCCCTGCTCCTCGAACGTCTGGGAGTTCCGCCCCGCTACCGGCTGGTCGGAAGCGCCCACGGCGAACGGTACGGTGCCCTCGCCCCGGGAGTCGGGCGCGTGGAGCTGGGACCCGGTCGACCAAGTGGCGGTCCTCTTCGGAGGTACGAACGGATCCGGGCTGTTCAACTCCACGTTCGAATACCTTCCCGTCACCAACTCCTGGGTCGAACAGACGCCGACGCGCTCTCCCTCGATCCGTTCCGACGCGGCGGCGGCGTGGCTCGACGTGCCGGGCAATGAGACGCTGCTCCTCTCGGGAGGCGCGGGTGCCGCCCCGATCGGGCCGGATCTCTGGCGCCTTGCCCCGACGGCCAGCCTCTCGGTGCTCGTCGAGAACGCCTCGAGCGGCCTCCCCATCACCGGGGCACGGGTCCTGCTCGGAGGGTCGTCCGTCGGGTCGACCGATCCCGCGGGATACCTCAACCTCACCCAGGTAAACCCGACCGAGACGATCCTCAACATCTCCCATCTCGGGTACGCGGACGCGCAGCGGGCGTTCTGGCTCGCCCCCGCCTCCTCGACCTCCGAGGCCTTCCAGCTCGTGCCCGTCCCACCGGCCCGGGTGAGCGTCCAGGTGGTCGAGAACGGCACCCAGGTCCCGATCCCGGGAGCCTCGGTCTCGCTCACGGTCGACGGCTTCCCGATGCCCGCGGGCACACCCGGCGGTTCCGGGTTCGTCAATTTCACGGACGTCCCTTCCGCTCGGCCCGCCCCGAATGCGACGGTAACGGCGTCGGCGCCCCTCAACTACTCCGGCGCCACCACCTTCTTCCTCGAGCCGAACAGCACGGTCCAGATCCAGCTCGGTCTCGTCCCGTATCCGGTCCTCAAGCTCGGGGTCATCGGCGTGCTCGCGGTCGCCACGGTCGTGCCGGTCCGGAACGCCAACATCACGGAGAACGGCGTGAGCCTCGGTCGGACGGACGGTGCGGGATGGCTCAACCGCACCTCGCTCGTCCCGGGGGGCAACGTGACCCTGGCGGTGACGGCCGAGGGGTTCTCCTCGCTCACCGCCGCGTTCTCGCTGCCGTCCACCGGGGTGTTCACGACCACGTTCCATCTCACCGGCCTCCCCTACGGCACGCTCTTTGTCACCGTGCACGATGCCGCGACCGGCGAGGGGCTCCTGGGGGCGGATGTGAACATCTCGTCCACGGGGCTCGGGACCGTCGTCTTCAATTCGATCGCGCCGACTCGGGACGTCGGACAGGTCCCGGGGGTCGTCAGCGAGCAGGTGCCGACCGGGTCGTACTGGGTCAATGCGACCCTCTTCGGCTACCACCCCGCGTTCGCGCTGGCGCCGGTCTTCGTGGGGAGCGGAAGGCTCGTCTCGATCTCCGTGAACATGACGCTGCTCCCCGGCGCGAACGTGAGCGTCCTGGTCCGGGCCGACCATGGAGGTCCCCCGATACCGGGCGCCCGGGTCTCCGCCCAGGGACTCCTCGTCCAGGCGACGACGACCGAAGGCTGGGCGAACTTCACCAACGTTCACTTCGGTCCGACGATCTTCGAGGTCAGCTGTCCCGGCTACGCCAACAACTCGACGCTGCTCACGCTGAACCCGATGGAGAACGTCTCGACGCTCGTCAATCTGACGTCCCTCTCGCCGGGCGGACGCGGATCCCCGGGCAACGGCTCCCTCTTGTTCGGGAACGACCTGCCGACCGGGGTCGAGATCTGGCCGTACGCTCTCGTCGTCGTCTTCACGGTCGTCGGCGCGCTCGTCTACCTACTGTTCCTGCGCGTCGCCCCCCGCGCCGACGAATCCCGAGAAGAGAACCTCGACGACTGGCGGGACTCTTGATCTCGCGGGCCCCACTTCGGGCGAGGCCCGCGTCCTAAGCTCGTCGACCTTAGACGAGCGATCGGCCCAGGACTACGAGGACCGCGGCGACCAGGAAGAGCGCGGCCGCGGTCGCTCCGAGGATCGCGAGCGCCGGAACGGCGTAGACCACGCCAAAGAGGAGGGCCCCCGCGAGTCCGGCCGTGAAGAGCGCGACGGCGCCCGGCACGACGCCCGACGGCGGCCCCCGAGGCACCGAGCGCGCGTCCAGACGCTCCCGGAACTGGGGGGAGAGCCCCGGCAGCACCGCGGGGTCGGAGACCGGGGCGCGGGGACCGCCCCGCTCCAAGGTCGGCAGTTCCACGTCCCGCCCGGTCGAGGGCCGGACGAACGAGAGGAACGTCACGAGGACGGCGAGGCTCGCGAGCCCGGCGAACCAGGGGTCGTTCACCGCCCGCATCGGCAGGGAGCCGCCCGGCTGGCCGAGGAACAAGTGGCCGACCCCCGCGAGCTGCGCGTCGAGGCTGCGGAACGTGCCGTTGACGAGGCTCGCCGCGCTCACCGGAATATCGAGCGAGGATAGGACCGTCGGCACCGACAGGAGGAGGATCCCGTAGGCGAGCGCCACCTCGAGTCCGATGAGCCGGGTCGCGGTGCTCTCCCCGGTTCGCGCCAGGTTGGCGAACACGATGAGGGGGCCGGCGAGGAGGGTTCCCCAGGCCATCTCGTTGCCGACCGCGCCGACCCAGCCGGGGGAGACGAGCGCGACGACGAGCTCGAAGCTGAGCGCGACCGTTCCGGCCCCTCCGATCCAGCTGCCCCAGCGGGGCTCGAGGCGCGCCACCGCCGTCAGCGCCACGGCGAGGAGGAAGGTACCCAGCGCGACCCCGACCTCGTCGCCGGGCAGGACCGCGAGACCGGCGGCCGCCACGTAGAGGAAGGGAAGGTACCCGAGGAGGTGGACCTCGTCGATCGCGCGCATCAGCTGCCTCCGAGATCGACCCGGGCCCGTGCGTAGTGCAGGGTGACGTGCTGGAAGAGGTCCGAACGGCCGAACAGGGTGACCGGGACCCCGAGGGCCCTCAACCGGTCGACCTCGGCCCGGCGGCGCGACTCCTCATGACCGGCGGTGAACGACTCGACCCGGACCGCGAGCGGGTCCTCCAGGGGTTCGAAGAGTGCCTCGGGGTCCGGGACGAACGTGAAGAGGCGGTGCCCTCCCCGCCGCAGGCGGTCGAGGCCCGCGAGGGGTCCCTCGAGGCCCGGCTCGAGCGCGGTGAACGCAAAGACGGTGGTCGGACTCGGGAGCCGCTGGGCCAGGAACCGCAGGGCGTCGTCGAAGTGGAACCGCCCGGTCTCGATCTGGGCCCCTCCGAGCGCGCGATCGACCTGCAGACGATGGTCGGTGCTGCGGTCGAGGGGGAGGAAGACCCTCGTCGCGTCCGAGTGGAGCAGGATCGCGATCCGGTCCCCCTGGCTGAACGAGTAGCGCGCCACGAGCATCGCCGCCTCGACCGCGAGGTCGAGCGCCTCGCCTCCGGGCGGACCTTCTCCCATCGGCCGGGTCAGGTCGAGGAGGAGCGCGATATCGATCCGGCCCTCGACCTCGCGCTGCTTCACGAGGAGCCGCTCGAACGTCGACCGTTTCCAGACGATCGATCGGTAGTCGTCGCTGTCCTGGTACTCCCGCAGCGACCGGAACTCCGTCCCCTGGCCCTGCGGCCGCGCGAGGAGCTGGCCCAGGATCTCCGTGCGGAGCCGGTCCGCCACTTCGGTGGTCCACAGCGCGACCTGCGGGAGGACCTCGACCGGCCAGCGGTTCTCGACGACCGCGGTCCGGAAGACGAACCCGAACGGGTCGTGCGCGACCAGCACCGTCGGCCCGATCTCGAACCGGCCCCGGCGGACCGCGCGGAAGGCGTAGACGAGCGACTTCGTCCGGCCCGGGCCCCACCAGGTGAGCAGGTGGGGCGCGCCGGCGATCGGGAGCAGGCTGTCCGGAACGCGGTCGTACACCTCGACGTAGACCCCGCGGCGGCGCCGCGACTCGATCTCGAGCGCCATCGTGCCGGTCGCCCCGACGCCGAGGAGCGCGGTGTTCTCGCGGCGCACGAGCCGGAAATCCTCGGGGCCGAAGTCGCGAGTGACGTAAGCGAACGCCAAGAAGTCGGTCGCGACGTAGCCGAGGATCATCGTGCCGACGAGGAGGAGGAGCAGGTTCAGCGTGAGGAACCCGGCGGCCAGGGCGACCAGTCCGCCGGCCATCGCCCCCCAGCCGCGCGGGGTCTGGACGACACGGGACCGGGACACTGGCGCCTCCCGAACCCTGGCTCAGCGGGGCGTCGGTACGCGATTGACGATCGACTCGATCACGTCCTGCAGCAGGAGGACCGCGCTCATCCCGCTCCCCTCGGTCGGCCGGATCCGCTTCGATTCCGGGGACAGCACCAGGCGATGGTTCAGCACATGGAACGCGGCCGCCCGCACGTCGTCCGGCAGCACGTAGCGACGGTCGTCGAGGAAGGCGAGCGCCCGGGCGGCCAGCATCAGGTGGACCGCGGCCCGCGGGGAGGCTCCCATCAGCACGCGCGGCTCCTTGCGCGTCTCCCGCACGACATCCGCGATGTAGGCAAGGAGCTCGGGATGCACGAACGTATCCTG
Organism: Thermoplasmata archaeon; assembly: GCA_021821785.1. Lineage (GTDB taxonomy): Archaea > Thermoplasmatota > Thermoplasmata > Lutacidiplasmatales > UBA184 > Lutacidiplasma. The sequence continues at coordinate 6,796 of JAKACD010000023.1, read as the reverse complement.
GTGCCGCGCGCGCAACGCCGCGATCTCCTCCTGCGACACGATGCGGGGCGCGACCTCGTGGCCGAGGTCCCGTTCCTGGGTCGCGAGGATGCGCACCTCGTTCTCCCGGCTCGGGTAGTCGAGCACGTGCCGGAACATGAACCGGTCGAGCTGCGACTCGGGGAGGGGGTAGGTTCCCTGGAGGTCGACGGGATTCTGCGTCGCGATCACGAGGAACGGCCGGGGCAGGGGGTAGCTGCGCCCATCGACCGTCACCTGGAACTCCTGCATCGCCTCGAGGAGCGCCGACTGGACCTTGGGCGGTGCCCGGTTGATCTCGTCGGCGAGGAGGATGTTCGAGAAGACCGGACCCGGCCGGAACTCGAACTCCTGGGACTTCGGGTTCAGGACGACGTTCCCGATGATGTCGAGCGGAAGCATGTCGGGGGTGAACTGGATGCGCCGGTACGTCAGGTCCAGCGCCCGGGCGAACGAGCGAACGAGGTAGGTCTTCGCGAGGCCTGGCAATCCTTCCAGGAGGACGTGCCCGTCGCACGAGAGGGCGATCGTGAGGGCCAGCACAGCATCATCGTAGCCGATGACGCTCTCCCCGATCGCGGCCTGGAGCCGCTTCAGGAGGGGGGACGCCCGGGCGCCCGCGAACGCTTCCCCGTTCAGCCCCGGGGGCCGAGGCAGGGCCAGGGCCGGTCCGGCGGGTCGGCCGGTCGGGGGCCGGGGCATCGCGGCCGCGCTAGCCTGTGGGGTCCCGCTCATGGGGCCGCCTCCAGCTTCGGCAGGACCGGCTCGATCTCGGTGAGCACGGAGTCGACGAGCGAGCGCATCCGGGCCCGCCACACCGGGCGGCGCCAGCGCGCGATCAGGTCCCGCGGTCGGTCGGACTCGGTCCGCGAGGCGTAGAAGTAGGCCGCGCGCAACTGTCGGTCGGCGGCGAGGAGGGTGCGCGCCTCCTCCGGGAGGCTCCGACGGTATCTCCAGAAGATCGGGGGCGAATCGGCCCTGATCCCGTGATGCTGGAAGAGCGCGTAGTCGGTCCGGGCGAGGGTCACCCTGATCGCCGGAGTCCAGCGGTCCTCCTTGAGCCCCCCATTGACGACGTCGAGCGCGGTCTTGATCCAGCTACGGTCCGGGCCCACCGAGCGCAGCCAGGGCGGGGTCCGGTCCGTCCGCCGCAGCAGCCAGATGACCAGTCCGACCAGGAAGAGGACGAGCGGGACACCGTAGAGGACGACCGAGCTGAGCCCATCGAACAGGGGGCTGCCGCCCGTCACCAGCGGTCGACCTCCTGCACCGGTCGGGGCGGTGGTACGGTCGGGGTCGGACCCGGGGTCGCCGGCCAGGCGCGCGGTGGGGTGGCCGGCGTGGTCCGTCGGCCGATCGGGGTCTCGGCGTAGAGCCGCCGGACGATCTCCCGCACGTCGCCCGGCACGACGTCGCTGGCCCGGCCAAATCGGATCGGCTCGTACAATCGATAGAGCTCGAACAAGAGCGTCGAGAGGCTGCCGGAGTCGGGCCGTAGACCGTGGGCCAGCACGTCTCGGGCCGTCCAGTGGGCCGGGAACCTCGTCCCGAACGATTCCTGCACGTCGAGCATCACGCGCGTGAACGCCGTCCGCACGGCCCGCGGGTACTCCCCGCGAGCGAGACAGTCGTCGACCGCCTCCAGCACGGACTTCGGAGCCGGGGCGGCGGGGGTGGCCGTCCGGTCCCGCGAGGAGGGCGACGCGGCCATTGGCCAAGGGGAAACGCCGACCCCTACTTGTAGGGCGCGGGGTTCGCCCGCACCGGTAAGGGTCCCTCTTCTCTTCGCGCCGGGGCGTCGCTTCTCCCGGTCGCCGGACCTCGCCGCGTAGTCGGACTGGGCGGATGGGTCGAACGGGCTTGACGCCGCGTACTTGAACCCCCGACCGGGTCGGTGCGCGAGGAGGGGCCGTTGGGGTCGGCGGCGGTCGCCGCTTCGATCGCGGCGCTGAGCGGGGTCGCGCTGTTTCTATCGCTCCTCGTGCTGGTGCGATTTCGCCGGAATCGTCGGCGGGCCCAACTGTACTTTGGCGCCGGGCTCCTCCTGGTCTCGGTGACGATCGCCGAGGAGGCGTTGTTCTACGTTGGAGTTACCCCCGAGGTCCTCCTCAGCTCGTACGTGGTGCTCGTGGCCGCGCTGGTCGGGGTGCTCTCCCTCGGCTCCGCCGAGCTCTCCTGGCACGGATGGAGGAAGTCGCTCTGGTTCCTCTATGTGGGGGTCGTCAGTCTCGCGATGGTCGTCGTCGCCGTTCTCGTGCCGGTGCCGGCTTCGGTGGTGCGCGACGGGGTCTTCACGGGTCAGCTCCCTCCGCTCCTCACGGCGGTCTCCATCGCCGTGACGGTGCCGTCGGCGATGCTGCTCATCCTCGGTTCGCTCTACGGCGCGGTGCGGGAGCATCGGTGGAACCTTTTGTACATCGCCCTCGGGACGATCGTGATCTCTGCCGCGGGGGCGCTCTACGTCACGGCGTTCCCGGTGAGCCTGTACTACGCCGAGTTCCTCGGCGTCGGGCTGCTCTTCCTCGGCTTCACCCGCCTGCCCCGTCGTGACCCGGCGGCGACCCGGGGCTTCCCGACGCCACCGAGCTAGCTCGGTCGGACCCCAAGCCCGCCTCCGCGTCTTCGGGGCGCGAGCTCGTAGAAGACGGGACCGGGGGCGCCCGCCACGATTGTCCGCGTCGTCGGACCGGGCTAGGCCGAGGAGTGCACGTGCACCCGGACCTGGCGGATCGCATCCATCAGCTCGCGCCGGGCCGCCGCCGCATCGCCGCCGGGCGGAAGGGGCCGGCCCGTCCGCTCGTCCATGCATCGTTGGATGTACGTTCGGGCCCAGCGACAGACCGAGCACCGCCGGCACTCGTCGCCGAGCGGGCTCCGGACGAACTCCAGCAGGGACTCACAGCCGGGTTCCTCCCACCGCAGGACCGCCTCGTGAAGGTCGCACTCGCGGGATTCGCCCATCGCTGGGTCTATCCCCCGGAGAGACAAAAATGCCACCGTGGGATGGGCTGGACGGTCCGCCGGGCGCGCTTCCGTTCCGGTCGCCCGGTTCTGCCTCGGTTTCGGGACCGAGCGGGGGACGCCGAGACCCGTTGGGCCCGGCGGAGGCTCAGGGTCGACGCACCGCGCCGGAGGCCGGCGACGCAGGGGTCCCGGACGCGGCGGCATCCATCGCGGCGGCCCGACGGACCGTGAGCAGGTAGAGGACCATGAGGGCGCCGATGAACAGGGCGCCGACCACCGTAAGGAGGTAGAACGCTCCGACCATCGGCCCGGTGGCGGTCACCTCCTGCACCGGGAGCGCCCCTCCGAAGGCGGTCGGGTAGACGAGGTAGCTCTGGGAGAAGACGATCGCGACCGTCCACGCGCCGAAGACGAGCTTATCCGATACGAGCCGCGCCGTGGAGGGCCGGAGGAACAGGAGCGCCGGCGCGACCGTGAGCACGGCGGGCACAAGGTACGTCCACGACAGGAGCGCCGGGGAATAGAGGTAGAGGGCCCCGCCTTCGATCGCCACCCCGAGCACGGTGACGGGCACGGTCCAGCGCCGCAGCGCTTCGAGGCCGTAGAAGACCGGCGCGAGCCCGACCGCGATCACCACGACCCCGAGGAGGTACGGGAGGCTCCCCGCGGTCGAAACCCATTGCCCCGGGGAGAACGTGTGGCCGACCAGGTCGACGCCGGCGCCGCTCAGGATCGCCGACAGCATCATGACAACGACGACCCCGATCGCGAGCGTCGCGAGCGCGTACGCTTGGTAGAGCTTCTTCTCGTCGAGCCAGCGACCCTTCAGGATGACCTCGGCGAACGAGATCGCGGCGTTGCGCGCGACGAGCAGGATCAGGAAGACGACGATCGGCCCGGCGAGGATCTCCGCCACCGGGATCAGCATCGAGGGGTAGGCGAAGTCGGCGGTGACCACCCAGAACGCCGCGAACGTCCCGGTGACCTCCCAGATCGGGACGACGTGCGCGAGCACCTTCCGGCGGGAGGACTCGTAGTCCGCGAGCAGGAGCACCGCGCCCATCAGCTCTGTGATGAACAGCGCCAGGAAGACCGAGAAGACGCCGAAGTTGAGGTAGAAGAGCCAGTCAGTAGTTGACATCCTTCCCCGCCTTCGGCCCCTCCAGGTCGATCTCGAGCGGACGGCCGTTGAAGACCCGGACCATGTAGTAGAAGGTCGCCGGGACCAGGATGAGGTAGAAAGCGACGATGATCAGCCCCGGAACGAGCAGGGCCGGGCTCGTGTTCGCCGCCGCGTCGACGCGCAGCACGTTGTACACGATCCAGGGCTGCCGGCCGACCTCGTCGGTCATCCAGCCGAGCTCCATGACCACGGTCATCACGATCGCGAACAGGCCGAAGCCGTGGGCCGCGAGCCGTCGCTCGAACGGTCGCCGGCCGAGGAGCCACGTGAGCACGTAGGCAAAGACGAAGAGGCCGAGGAGACCCCCGAGGAGTGCCATGATGTCGAAGGTCGTGTGAACGTAGAGGGGGGGCCACTCCGACGAAGGGAACTGGGAGAGACCGGGCATCATCGCGTGGTTCGAGAGGATCCCCTCAAGCCCGGGGATCTGGATCCCGTTGACGACCGATCCGTTCGAGAGCGTGCCGAAGAGGGTCTCGGGAAGGTCGGTGCCGGGATTCGCGTTGAGCTCGAGGGCCGCGTACTTGAGCGGCTGGTAGCGCCACATAGTGTCGATCTCGAGGGCCCCCGAGATCGCGGTCATCACGACCAGGAAGGCGCCCACCGCCGTCGCGATGCGGAGCCCGCGAAGGAGCAGTTCCCGCTCGTCCGGGCCGCGAGAGTTCACGTACCGATAGGCGAAATATCCGCCGAGCAGCAGCATCCCGGTCAGCGGGACCACCGCCAGCACGTGGAAGATCTCCGTCCCGGTCGACGCCGTCAGGAACGGGGCCCAGGGATCCACACCGGTCACCGAGCCGCTCGCGATGTACGCGGCGGCGTTGAAGCCGTTCGGCGTGTTCATCCACGCATTGACCATCACAATCAGGACGGCGGAGAGCAGGGAGCCGATCAGGATCGGTACCGTGAGCCCCCAGCGCGCGTACCGACCGTGGAACGTCCCCGCGAAGTAGACGTAGAGGACGAGGAAGACCGTCTCGAGGAAGAACGCGAAGACCTCCACGTAGAAGATCGAGATCACGCCCGTCATGCTGACGAGCGTCATGAACGTCGGGAAGAGGTTCACGAGCTCGACCGCCATCACGATCCCCGAGGCGGTGCCGACCCCGAACGAGATCACGAACGGCCGAAGGAGGCGACGCGCGAGCGCGGCGTAGTACTTGTCGCCCCGCCGGGCGGCGAGGAACTCCGTGATCGAGATCACGATCGACAGGCCGATCGACGTCGTGACCAAGAGGATGTGCGAGCCGATGGTGAACGCGAAGAGAAAGCGGTCGAAATCGGCCATGGGGAACGCCATGACCTATCACTCCGTGCCGTCAGCGCGACACCGGCTAGATAACCCTCCCGTCAAGGTCCACTGACGGTGGAGGGGCCGAACGTCGGGGTCCGGGGGAGGGGGTGGGCGTTTTACGTGCGGTCGGTTGGCCCTGAGCGCCCATGACCGGCATCGCAACCCTCCGAGCGAACCAGAATGCGACCATCGAAGCTACGATCACGGCCATCTCCCCGGTCCGCGATGTAGTGACCGCCCGCGGACCGTCCCGCGTCGCGGATGCGACCCTGCAGGACGAGACCGGCACGATCACCCTCACGTTGTGGGGCGACGAGACGAGCCGCTACAGCGTCGGGCAGAAGGTCCGTATCACGGACGGCTGGGTCAAGGATTTCCGGGGGAAGCTCCAGGTCTCGATGGGTCGGTCGGGTTCGATCGCGATCCTCCCGTAACCCCTTCCGATCGCCTGCGCCGGCGATCGCCCGCGCGGGAGCGTCGGGGTCAAGAGGGCGCCGTATCTCACCGGGCCATGCCGCCCCGTTCGCGACCCACGGCCGCACGAGGGGGACGAGGGGTCCAGTACCACCTTCGACTACGACCGGGGGATCTCCCGCCGGTCGTGCTCGTTCCGGGGGACCCGGGACGGGCCGAGCGGATCGCCGAGGGTTGGGACCACGCGCGCCGCCTCTCGGCCCAGCGTGAGTACTCGAGCTTCGTGGGGGAGAGCGAGGGCATCCCTCTCGGCGTCGTCTCCTCGGGGATCGGCGGACCATCGGTGGCGATCGCGATCGAGGAGCTCGCGGCGATCGGCGTCCGCACCGTCGTGCGCGTCGGCAGCTCGGGCGCGGTGGCGGCCGGGGTCCGAGGCGGCGATATCGTGATCTCGACCGCCGCCGCGCGCTTCGAGGGGACGAGCCGGGTCTACGCCCCCCTCGGCTTTCCAGCCGTGGCCCACCCCGAGGTCCTGCGCGCGCTCGTGGATTCGGCCCAAGACCTCGGGATCCGATCTCATGTCGGCATCACCGCGACCGTCGACACGTTCCATCTCTCCCAGGGACGTCCCGGGTTCCGAGGATACCAATACCCACCGGGTTCCCTGCCGTGGTCCGACCTCGCCGCGCTCGGCATCCTGAACGTGGAGATGGAGGCGAGCACGCTCCTCACGATCGCCAACCTCTACGGACTCCGGGCCGGGGTCGTTTGCGCGGTCTACCCCGAAGGACCCGAGGGGCAGCCGGTGCCGGCAGGGGAGGCGGACTCGATCCGGGTCGCGACTGAGGCCGCGCGCCGGCTCTCCCGTTCCGAACCCCCCGGTCCGCCGGCGCGCTCGCGCCGAGGAAAGCAGGTCCCACGGC
>JAKACD010000022.1 GCA_021821785.1 Thermoplasmata archaeon | reverse complement strand
GCGGCCGGGGCCAACGCGTTCCATCTGGACGTGATGGACGGGCACTTTGTCCCCAACATCTCCTTCGGCCCGGCGCTCGTGGCGGCGGTACGGTCCCGGACCCGCCTCCCCCTCGACGTCCATCTCATGATCGAGGAGCCGCTGCGGTACCTTGAGATATTCCGCAAGGCCGGGGGCGACACCCTCGTCTTCCACATCGAGTCCCGCTCGCCTCCCGACGCGGTCCTTCGGGAAGGGCACCGCCTCGGGGCCCGGGTCGGCATCGCCCTGCGTCCGGACACTCCGTTCCACGCGGCCGAGCCGTATCTCTCCGAGGTCGACCAGGTGATGGTCATGGGAGTCCACCCCGGGTTCTCGGGACAAGGGTTCCTCCCGTCCGTCCTCCCCAAGATCCGGGAGGCCCGGGACCGGTTGGACGCGCTCGGCCGCGAGGCCGACGTCTCGATCGACGGCGGGATCACCGTCGAGACCGCCCGCGAGACGGCGGCGCACGGAGCGACGTTCTTCGTCTGCGGGAGCTCGGTCTACAGCCACGGCTCGGTGGCGGAGAACCTCACCCACCTACGCGCGTCCATCGAGGAGGGAGCGCGCCGTGGAGTTCCGTGACCTCGCCGCGTTCTACGAGCGCCTGGAGGCGACCTCGAAGCGCCTCGAGGTGCGGGCCATCCTCGTCGAACTGATCCGGCCGCTCAGGCCGCCTGAACTCGCCCGGGTACTGTACCTCTCCCAGGGGATGCTCCGGCCCGAGTACGAAGGAGTGGAGCTCGGCGTCGCGGATTCGCTGGCCCGTCGCGCGGTCGCCACCGCGGTGGGAACCGACGAGGGCAGCGTCGGTCGGCTCACGAAGGCGTCCGGGGACCTGGGGACGACCACGCAGGAGCTGCTCGCCACGGTCCGTCGGCTGGAGGAGTCGGGACCGCTCACGGTCGCCGAGGTCTACCGGGAGCTTTCCCGGATCGCGGAAGCGAAGGGCGCCGGCTCCCAGGAGGAGAAGGTACGCCTTCTCGTGAGCCTCTTAGTGCGGGCGACCCCGCTCGAGGGGAAGTTCCTCGTGCGGTTCGTCCTCGGGACCTTGCGCGTCGGTGTCCGGGAGATGACGATCTTGGATGCCCTCGCGGAAGCGTTCGCTGACGGCTCGAAAGAGGCACGGGCCCGCATCGAGGCGGCGTTCAACCTGTCGAGCGACCTCGGGCTCGTCGCGGGTGTGCTCGTAGAGCAGGGCGTCGGGGGGCTCGCGTCGGTCGGCCTTGAGATCGGCCGCCCGATCCGTCCGATGCTGGCGGAACGGGAGCGCGACCTGGCCGCCGTGCTCGAACGGATGGGCGGTTCGGCTGCACTAGAGTACAAGTATGACGGGCTCCGCGTGCAAGCCCACATCCCGAAGCGAGGGCCGGTACGGCTCTTCTCCCGGCGCCTCGAGGAGATCAGCGCCCAGTTCCCCGAGCTGACCGACGCCCTTCCCGGGGCGGTCCGGGAGCTGCCGGCGATCCTCGAGGGAGAGTGCGTCCCCATCGATCTCGACACCGGGGAGATCCAGCCGTTCCAGGAGGTCTCGCGACGGCGGGGCCGCAAGCACGACCTCGCTCGGGTCCAGGAGGAGGTCCCGGTCTGCCTGTTCGTCTTCGACGTCCTGCTCGCGGGGGGGCAGCCGGTCTACGAGCAGTCGTTCCCCGAGCGGCGGGCCCGGCTCGAGCGGATGCTCCGGCCGACCGACCGCGTCCGCCTCGCCGTCCAGTCGGTCGTCCACGACGTGCCGGCGGCGACCGAATTCTTCGAGGAAGCGGTGGCGGCGGGCGGCGAGGGGATCATGGCAAAGTCGCTCAAGGACGGGAGCGGCTACCGAGCGGGGGCGCGCGGGTACTGGTGGATCAAGTACAAGCGGGAGTACACGGCGGGCCTCTCCGACTCGGTCGACGGCGTTGTCGTCGGGGCGTTCCAGGGCCGGGGACGGCGAGCCGGTCACTACGGGGCGTACCTCCTCGCGGTCTACGATCCCGCTCGGGACCGCTTCGAGACGTTCTGCAAGGTCGGGAGCGGCTTCGATGACGCGGCGCTGGCCGCGATGCCGAAGCGCCTCGCCCGGTTCGAGACCGGAGAGCGACCGCCCTCGGTCGAGACGGGGCTGACGCCGGACCAATGGATGCGTCCGGGTCTCGTGCTCGAGGTACGGGGGGCCGAGCTCACCCTGAGCCCCATCCACCGCGCCGCGCTCGGAGCCGTGCGGGCCGGCGCCGGCCTCGCCCTGCGGTTCCCCCGCTTCACCGGCCGCGTGCGGGACGATAAGGGACCGACCGAGGCGACGACGTCGGCCGAACTGCTTCGGATGTACCGGTCCCAGGTCCGCCAGGCGAGCCCGAGCGAGGAAGCCCCGACGTCGCCGACGGGCTGAAACCGGGGGGCGGGCGACGATCCCGCGGCCGCTTCTCCGCCCAAAGGCATATGAAGGGCTGCTCCGGTCGGCGACGCACGGGAACGGACCATGCTGGTCGAGATGACCGAACTCCTGGGACGCCAGATCTACACGCCCGAGGGCCGCCTGCTCGGCGAAGTTGACAACCTCGTCGTCGATGTCGAGGGCTCCAAGATCGATGGGCTCTATATCGACGAGACGAGCCCGATGTTAGTCGAGGACTCGCGCCCGACCAATGTCCCGTACCGCTGGGTCTCGGCGGTGAACGACGTGGTCCTCCTCAAGTACTTCCCGAAGCGCGTCTCCGTGAAGAAGACCCCCGCGCGCCCGGCGAAGTCCGAGGAACCCGTCGCCCCCGCCGCGCGGTAGCGCCGCGGGGATAGCCAAGCCCGGAAACGGCGCAGGACTTAAACGCCGGCTCTGCGCCGGCGAAGAGATCCTGCCGCGAAGGCGTTCGCCGGTTCAAATCCGGCTCCCCGCATCGCCTCCTCCCGCGCGGAGCCGCGGCCCGCCCCCTTCTTTTGTTTTCCGACAGCGTGGGGTCTACCCGTGCGCCGCTCTGATCTTGTCCGCGCGCTCGCGCGGGTGCCCGTTCCGTCCTCGCCCCGCGCCGAGCTCGAGCAGGTGGCGACGCCGCCCGAGGCGGCCGCCGAGCTCCTGTTCGCCGCGGTCCGCTGGGACGGGCTCGGGGGCCGGGCGGTGGTCGACCTCGGGAGCGGCACCGGGCGGCTCGCGATCGGGGCCGCGCTCCTGGGGGCGGCTCCGGTACTCGGGGTCGAGGTCGACCCGAAGCTCGTCGCGGTGGCGCGGGAGGCGGCGATCGCCGCCGGTGCGGCCGTGGAGTTTCGGGTCCTCGATGTGCTCGAGTTCCAGGATCCGACGGAGATCATTCTGATGAATCCCCCGTTCGGAGCCCAGCATCGCCATGCGGACCGACCGTTCTGGGACCGGGCCCTCTCGCTCGCGCGCCGGTCGGTCCATGCGTTCGCCCTAGCCGATTCCCGAACCTTTATAGCGCGCCGCGCGGTCGAGCGGGGCGCCCAAGTCCTCGAGACCCACCCGGTTGCCTGGGAGTTGCCGCGGACGTTCCCGCACCACACCCGGCGACGAGTGGCGCTCGACGTGGACCGCTGGGCGATCCGAACGGAACATCCGCTATGAGCGCTCCCGAACTGCCCCAACTGGTCCTGCCCGGCGACTACCTCGGCGCGGCCGAAGAGTTCATTCCCGGACGCGGAACGTACGAGAACCGCGGCCGCATCTACGCCTCGGTGCTCGGGACGCCGGTCGTCGACCCCCGCGACCGCACGGTCCGGGTCGAGGCCCGCAACGCGGTCCCCGAGCTCCAGGACGGCGATACCGTCTACGCGCGGATTGACGAACTCAAGTCGGCCATGGCCGTCTGCACGGTCCTTTCGACGGCGACGAGCCACCGGGGCGTCCCCGGCGCGCCGGAGGGGACGGTGCACATCTCGAAGGCCCGCGAAGGGTACACCGAGTCGTTCGAGGGCGAGTTCGCCGTCGGTGACGTGATCGTCGCCCGGGTCCTCCAGTCGCGCCCGTCGATCAAGCTCTCGACCGCCGCGGCGACGCTCGGGGTGCTCGCGGCCCGCTGCCAGACCTGCCATGCCCTCCTCGTGCCCGGTCCGAAGGACCTCGTCTGTCCCCGCTGCGGCAACCACGAACGCCGCAAGCTCGCGAAGGGACCGGGCCCGGCCCAGCCCGAGGCGCATGACGAACCCCGGACCCACTGAGGAGGAGCGCCGCCTCGCCCGGCTGGTCCGGGCCCACGACCGCTGGCGCGGCCACGACGTCTTCAATCTGCTTCCGAGCGAGAACGCCGTCTCTCCCACGGCCCGACGCTACCTCTCGAGCGATCTCGCCGGCCGCTACACGCTGCCGATCTCGATGGAGGTCGATGGGGAGACGCTCGACAACAGCTACACCGGCACCCGCTACACCGACGAGATCGAATCCCTCGCCAACGCGGCCGCCGCCCGGCTCTTCCGGGCCCGGTTCGCCACGACCCGACCGCTCTCGGGCCACATCGCGGCGCTCTCGGCGATCGTTCCCCTCCTGCCCCGCGGGAGCCGTCTCCTCGCGATCCCTCCGGAGTCCGGCGGGTACGACGGGTACGCCCCCGGCTTCGTGCCGGCGCTCTTCGGGTACACGGTGCGACCGCTACCGGCGGACGGCCCCGGGCACCGGGTGGACGCCGCGGCGGCGGTCGAGACCATCCGGCGCGAGCGGCCGAACGCCGTCGTGCTGGGGCAGAGCTTCTTCCTGTTCCCGTACCCGCTGCGGGAGATCGCGGAGGCGGCGCATGCGGTCGACGCCCTCGTGCTCTACGACGCGTCGCATGTCCTCGGGCTGATCGCGGGGGGCGAGTTCCAGGACCCGCTCCGCGAGGGCGCCGACCTCGTCTTCGGCAGCACCCACAAGTCCTTCCCCGGTCCACAGGGCGGTCTTCTCGTCACCGACCGGGAGGACCTCTTCCACCAGCTCGACCCCGCCCTGGTCTGGCGGATCTTCGACAACGCTCACTGGAACCGGATCGCTGGGCTCGCCCAGACCCTCCTCGAGCTCGAACGGAACGGTCGGGAGTACGCGTCGACCGTCGTGGCGAACTCCCAGGCGCTCGGCCGCGCGCTCGTGGAGGCCGGGTTCCCCCTCGTGGCCGAGGCGGACGGGTACACCCGCTCCCACCAGCTGCATCTCGACCGCCCGCGGCTCCGCGCGAGCCTCGGGATCGGGGCCGGGGCGTTCGCGCGGCGGCTCGAGCGCCAGCGCCTCCTGATCGACCTGGTCGCCCGCATCGGGACCGCCGAAGCGACCCGGCTCGGCCTCGTCCCGAGCGACATGCCCCGGCTCGCCGAGCTCCTGGCCCGCGGCGGGATCCGAAAGGAGCGGGTCGGCCGCGAGGTCCTCGCCTGGCGGCGCAGCTTCCGCGGCCTTCGGTTCGCCTGACCCGACCCCCCGATGGGCTCTTCCGCGGAACGGGCTCGACCGGAGGACGCATGCGGCCTGTCGCGCTCACCGGCACGCCCGGCACCGGCAAGACGGCGGTCGCCCGTCGGCTCGCCCGGTCGGTCCGCTCGATCGAGGTGGGAACGCTCGCGCTCCGGCTCGGGGCGGGCCGGCGACGGGGGGGCGGGGTCGAGGTCGACCTTCGCCGCCTCCAACGGGCCGTTCGACCGCGGAACGCCCTCGGAGGGATCGACCTGATCGTGGGCCACCTCGCCCACCTCCTTCCGGTGCGGGACATCGTGGTCCTGCGCTGCCACCCCCGGGAGCTCGGCCGCCGGCTCGCCCGGGCCCGGCGCGGCTCGCCCCGCGAACGGCGGGCGAACGTGACGGCGGAGGCGCTCGACGTGATCCTCACCGAGGCCGTCGGCCCCGGACGCCGGGTCTGGGAGATCGATACCACCGGCCGCTCGCTCGCCGAGGTCACCCGCAGCGTCGAACGGCGCCTCCGGCGACGGGGCCCGAGCCGGTACGGCCGCATCGACTGGCTCGCGGATCCGTCCGTGACCGAGGGGCTTTTGGACCGGGCGCGGTAACGGGCGCCGATGGTGCTGGAGGGGTATCGGGCCCGCGTCGAGCCGTACCTCGCGCGGATCTCTCGCCCGTGGCTCGGTTGGCCGCCGAACCGGCTGAGCCTCCTCGCCTTCGGCCTTACGGTCGGGGCGGCGGCGCTGGCGGCCCTCGTGCGGTGGACGACCCCGTACCTGTTCCTGCCGGTCTCGGTGCTGATCCTCTTCGGCGGCGCGTTCGACGTGATCGACGGTGAGGTCGCCCGTCGGACCGGCCGCGCGTCGGTTCGCGGGGACTTCCTCGACCACGTACTGGACCGCTACGCGGACGTGATCCTGGTCGTCGGCATCGCCGCGTCGGGGTTCGCCGACCCGATCCTCGCGCTCCTCGCCCTCGCGAGCCTGCTCTTGACGAGCTACATGGGCACGCAGGCGCAGGCGGTCGGCCAGGGTCGGCTCTACGCCGGCCTCCTCTCCCGCGCCGACCGGCTGGTCGTCCTGGCGCTCGCGACGTTCCTCGAGTTCGACTGGTCGCTGCCGTGGCCGTGGGCCCCCGCCGCCCCCTGGGCCCGGTTCCAGCTCGGCCCGATCAGCTTCACCGTGATCGACGTCGCGTTCGCCTACTTCGTCATCGCCGGGCAGTGGACCGCGCTCGCCCGGGCCCGCCGGGTGTACCGGTCGATCCCGCCGGGGCACTAGCGGGCCCCTCGTCGGCATCGCCCCGGTCGAGCACGGTGCCGCCGCGCAGGCGGTAGTACTGGAGCGGATGCCGTAGGTGCTCGTCGAAACAGAGCGGGTCGCGGGCCCGGTCGGCCGGGGCGGCCGCGTCCGGGTCGCCGTCGCGGGCGCAGAGCCCGTGGCTGCGCAGAGTGCCGCACTCCGGCGGCTCGTAGCCCCGCCCTCCGTCGCGCTGGGTGATGTGCTCCACCTGGTAGCGAGTGATCGACTCGTCGAAATCGGGGGCGCCCCGATAGGCGTCGACGATCGTCTCGGCGTCGGCCCCGGCGCGGTGGAGGAACGCCGCGAGGCAGAACCGGCCGGCGTGCGAGAGGTTCTCCCCGTGCTGGAGCGTTCGCTGCATCCGGCGGATGCACGGCGGGAACCGGTCGGGCCGGATGGGGCTCATGCCCCCGCCGGGTCGGGCCACGGGCAGCGGCATCCGCTGGGCCAGCTCGTCGAACAGCTCGGCCTCCTGCGTCCGGACCCGGGCGACGACCTCGTCGGTCAGCGGTACCGGCTGGGCCAGGCGCCGGCGGACCGCCTCCTGCAGCAGTCGCGCCGCCCGCAGGCGGCCCACCCGCACCGTCCCCTCTCGGACCTCTTGGCGCGCCAGGCGGAACTCGGCCTCCCGGATCGGGGTCGCGAGCTGCACGTAGTCGACCAGCGGGACGGCGACCCCCTCGGCCGCGAGCACGAGCGCGTGGCCGAGCCGCCGCGCGATCTCGCCGAGCTCGTCGGGGGGAGCCTCCGCCATCCGTCCGTACCCGCGCTTCGCCTCGGCGACCGCCCAGCGTCGGAGCGGAGCCGGCTGGGGGGCGGCGGAGAGGACGATGCGGGCGAACAGGAACGACAGGAACCGGACCTCGGGATCGGCCCGGGCGAGCTCCTCCAGGTCCCGGGTCCCTCGGGGATCGTCGGCCGCGGCGCGGATGCGCGTCCGTCCGAGGGAGCGGGCGGTCGCGTACGCGGCCTCCTCCAGGAGCGCGCGGACGGAGACCGACTCCCCGCCGAGGAGCGTTTCCGCCCCCGGTAGGAACGGGTACTCCGCGTAGAGCGATCGTTCGTCTAGAGGAGACGAGGCACGACGAGCTGCCATACCAACAGGAGAAGGACCAGGACCGACGACACCGCGGCGGCGCGACCCCCGAACTCATCGAGGCGGGCCGTCGACCAGCCCCGGCGCACCCGCGCGGCGAAGCTGATCGCAAAGTCCCGGAAGAGGAGGCCGCCGTCGAGGGGGAAGAGCGGCAGCGCGTTCGAGAGGCCCAGCAACAGGTTCATCCAGGCGAGCCAGTAGAGCACGTTCGCCCCGATCCAGAAGGTCCCCGTGCTCGTGCCGCTCAGGACGCCGGTGAGGTGGAAGTAGCTCATCGTGGTCCCGCTCACCGGTTCGAGGGTGGCCAGCGGCAGCACCAGCCAATCGAGGGTACCGCTCACGGGTCCGGACCCGAGCCCGGCCGGCCAGACGAGGATCTGCTTGAGCTCCGCCGGGGTGAAGGTGTCGACCGCCACGCCGAGGTAGCCCCGTCCGTGGACCGTGGGGCTCGGCGCGAGGACCACCGCGGTCGTGACGAGCCGACCGAGCCCGGCCGAATAGTAGGTCACGGAGACGGTCTCGCCCGGGGTCGTATTCGCGAGGGCCGACTGAAAGAGCGCGAGGGTGGTCGTGTTCGTCGCGTTGATCGAAGTGAGGATGTCCCCCGGCGCGAGGGTCGCGTTCGCGGCCGGGGTGTTCGGCTCCACGTAGGCGATCCCGACCCCGTTCGCGTTCGGCTGGACGGACGTCGCGACAAGCCCGGACAGGAGGAGGAAGAACAGGACCGCGAGGGCGAAGTTCGCGAGCACGCCCGCGGCCGCGACCCGGTCCCGCCGCCGGCGCGACGCGGCCATCATCTCCTTGTCGTCCTGCTCGACGAACGCCCCGATCGGGACGACAAACCAGAGGATCCCGAGGCTCTTCACGCCGATCTTCTGCGACCGGGCGATGATGCCGTGCATCAGCTCGTGCAGCACGATCCCGACCACGAGCGCGACGATGCCGTAGCCGAGGGGAATGATCGGGTTGATCCCGGGGAGCCCGACCACCTCCTGGACCGACGGCGCCTGGCTCGGCGAGAGCCGGAACGAGGCGATCGCGCCCAGCACGAGGAGCACGACGATCGTGACCATCGCGGCCGCGGCGAGGACGATCCCGAGGTCGGAGACCGCCGACCAGAGGCGGCGGAAGCGCCCCCACCGATCGAGCAGCGAGCGCCCGCGGACCGTCTTGGTCATCAGCGCCGGGCCGAACAGCGAGAGGGGACGGTCCGGACCGAGCTTGCCGGCCCGGTGAAGCCCGTAGAGGATGAGGCCGTACACGAAGATCAGCGCGACGGTAATCTCGTAGCCGAGGTACGGATCCAAGGCGGTCCCGGTAGGCGCAGTCCGGGGAGGGGTTAAAGGGTCTTGTGCGGAGCGGGCGGCTATCCTCGCTGCCACGGGACAAAGGAGGATATCCTCCCCCGTGACTGGTTCGGGTCGGCGGGAGGATCCGATGCGGTGGGCCGATGGGGGCGCGATCGTGGCGACCGTCGCGCTCGCCCTCCTGGTCCTGAGTTCGGCGCTCGCGGTCCCGGGGCCGGGCGCGGGCGATACCCCGCGCGCGGCGACCCCCGTGGTCGTCGGGGGATCGGTCCCGCGGGCGCTCCCTTCCAGTAGTGCGCCGGCCGCGATCACGGTCGCCCCCGCGTTCTCCCCCAGCGTCGGGACGCGGCTCCTCGGGCCCGTGCCCACCACGACCCCGATGACGGTGGTGGTCGGCCTCGCGCCGCCGAACCCGACCGGCCTCGCGGCCTACGTCTCGAGCGCGTACCTTTCCGGGTCCGCCTCCTATCACCACTTCCTCCCCCCCTCGGAGATCCGCGCGCGGTTCGCCCCGGCCCCGACGACGATGGCGGCGGCGGAGGCGTACTTCGGGAGCTTCGGCCTTCGAGCGACCGTCTCTCCGACCGGATTCCTCCTCGAGGTCGGGGGTCCGAGCGGCGCGATGGGCCGGGCCTTCGGGACCCAGTTCGAGCGCTACCTCTCGCCGTCCGGCCGGTCGTTCGTGAGCCACCCGACGCCGGCGACCCTCCCCGCCGGGTACGGGTGGACGGGGGCGTACGGGCTTGGCAACGCGACGCCGATCCTTCCCGCCTCGGGAGCGCCTTCCTCGACCTCGGTGGCGGTCGCCGGCCCGGCCGCCGCGTGCGCCGCCTCCCAGCTCGGCCTCATGCCCTGCGATTTCCACACCGCGTACTCGATCGCCCCGGTCTACGGGAACGGCACGAACGGCACCGGGACGACCATCGCCGTGGTGGACGTCTACAGCGCGGCCGAGCCGCAGACCACGCTCGCCGCCGACTTCCGCCAGTTCACCTCTACGTTCGCCCTCCCCACCGGGGGCCTTTCGTTCGCCTACCCGGTGCCGACCACGGCCAATCTCAACCGCTCCGGCGCGAACCTGGACTGGGGCCTCGAGGAGGCGCTCGACATCGAATGGGCGCGGGCGATCGCCCCGGGGGCGTCGATCGAGATGACCTTCTCCCCGGATGCCGGCCCGGGCCTCGGCCTCGCGATCGACTGGCTGGTCGCGAACGACGCGGTGAACGTGATCTCGCTGAGCTGGGGAGAGCCGTTCACCGGCATCTTCAACGCGTTCTCGGGTCCGTGCACGTCGGCGTGCAATGCCTCGACCGACGGAACCTACGCGGTCATGGACCCCCTGTTCGAGGCGGCCGCCGCCGAAGGGATCAGTGTCCTCGCGGCGACCGGCGATTGCGGAGCCGCGGACGGGACGTCCGGGTGGGCCGTGAACTACCCGGCGGCCGACCCGTTCGTCACCGCGGTCGGCGGCACGGTCCTTCAGGTCACGGCGAGCGGAGGATGGCTGGCCGAGAGCGGCTGGAGCGGCAACGCCTCGGGCGCCGTGAGCCCGGGATGCGTGAACCAGGGCGGCTCGGGGGGCGGCTTCGCTCCGCTCCCGCGGCCCCCTTGGCAGCTCGGGGTCGCGCCGGCCAACGGGGAACGCGCCACCCCCGACGTCGCGATGGACGCGGGGACTCCCGCGGTGATCGTCTATGGCGGGGCGTACAAGTCGGTCGGCGGTACCAGCCTCGGCACGCCGATCTGGGCCGGGATCGCCGCCCTCGCCGACGAGTTCGCCCACTCCCGGCTCGGCCTGCTCACCCCGGCCCTCTACGGCATCTACGCGAGCGCGAACTACTCGCGGGCGTTCCACGACATCACCTCCGGGAACAACGGCTACCCGGCCGGGGTGGGCTGGGACCCGGTGACCGGTCTCGGCACTCCGATCGTCTCCGACCTCCTGCCCCTCCTCTCGGGCGCTCCGTCTGCCGCCTTGCACGGCCCCTCTCTCGACCTCTACGCGTCGCCCCGGTACGGCCGCGCTCCGCTCACCGTCAGCTTCGCGCTCGAGAGCGCGACGGCCGTTCCGGTCGAGGGGGTCAACTTCGGCGACGGGAACGCCTCGCTGGGCGGGACCGCCTTCGTCCACACGTATACGACCCCGGGGGTCTACGCGGCCCAAGGGTTCGCCTACGATGGCAGCGGGAACTCCTCGCTCTCCCCCCCGATCGCGATCGTCGTCGGCGGAGGGACCGCCCTCTCGGTGACGTTCTCCGCGTCGAGCACCACGGTCGCCGCGGGCGGGTCGGTCACGTTCTCGCTCGGGGCGAGCGGCGGCCGGGCCCCGTACCTCTACACCCTCTCCTTCGGGGACGGGACCTTCCAGGTCAATCAGAGCGGCCCGACCGTCACCCACGTCTTCCATCTCGCCGGGTCGTTCTGCAGCGAGGCGGTCGTGCGGGATAGCGCGGACCCGGTCGACGGGGCGGCGAGCGTCCGCATCGGCATCGCGGTCGGCGGGGCCCGGGCGCCGAGCTGCGGACCGTCCGGGGTCCCGATCGTCCTCACCGCGAACACGACCGCGCAGATCCGAGATGCCCCCGCGGAGTTCCCGTCCCTCTTCTCGAGCTCTGGCGGGGTCGCGCCCCCCGCGGGCCTCACGAACTCGGTGCAGTACTCCGCGAACGACACGTACGTCCGGGCCTGCGGCTGCGCCATCTTCCCGACGAGCGGCCAGTACACGGTCACCGCCTGGGAGAACGATACCGTCGACGACAGCGCCTCGGTGACCGTGAACGTCACCGTCGCGCCCCCGCTCCTCGGGACGTTCTCCGCGTCGACCGAACGCGGTGTCGCGCCGCTCACGGTGACGTTCCGGGCGGCGGTGACGGGCGGCTACGGCGCGAACGCCTCGACGACCGGGTGGACGTTCGGGAACGGCCACGGCGCGCTCGGGTCGAACGTGTCGGAGACGTACGCGCAGCCGGGCGAGTACCTCGCCATCGGCGCGCTCTCCGACCGCGGTCACGGGAATGCCAGCGAAGCGTTCCTAATCGACGTCGTGGCCCCGAACGCCACCGGGACGCTCGGAGTGACCGCCACGATCTCACCCGCGGTCGCGGTCGCTTCGGGGACGACCGTGCAGTTCCAGGGCGCGGTGGTCGCCCCGAACGGCACCGGCGCGCCCCTCGGGATCGCCTGGGACCTCGGGGAAGGGTTCGGCGCGTTCGGGCCGGAGGCGAACCAAACGTATCGGTCCCCCCTCCCGAGCGCGTTCGGCAATGCGCTCCCGGTCGGGATCTCGGTCGTGGACGGGGCCGGCACGGTAGAGCTCCGGGAAAATCTCACCCTCCCGTCGTTCTTCGCCGTCGAGCCGGGGGGATTCGTCCCCCGCCGTTCGACGCTCACCCTCGCGACGCAGCTCTCGCCGACCTCGGGTCCGGTACCGCTCCGCGTGACCGCGTCGTCCGTCGCGACGGGCGCGGACGTTCTGGGCGTGAACTGGTCCTTCGGGGATGGGAGCACGGCGGCGGGGGCGCTCGTGAACCACACCTATGCGGTCGCGGGACTCTTCACCCTGGTCGCGACGGCGCGGGACGCCTTCGGCCACGTCGTGGTCGACTCCACGCCCGTCCGGACGGACCCGGCGCTCTCGGTCGGGGGCGGCCCCGTGCCGGTCTCCGGAGTGGCCCCTCTTACCGTCGAGTTCTCGGCCGCGGCGAGCGGAGGCTACGGTCCCCCGTACACGTACCAATGGACGTTCAGCTCAGGGCCGGGTGCCTCGGGACCTACGGTGAACCGCACGTTCGGCCAGGCCGGGACCTACTCGGCCTCGGTGAACGTCACGGACCGCGGCGGCGGCACCGCCCGGATGAACTGGACGGTCACCGTGGCGGCCCCTGCGGTGCCGGCCTCGCTCGTGATCCTCGGGGTGGGGGTCGCGGTCGGAGTCGGGTCGGCCCTCTTCGCGGTCGGGCGCGTGCGGCGGAAACGCCGGACCCGAGCGGGCGGCGTCAGCCCTTAACGACGCCGAGCGGAAGGAGGCGCGCGACCCGCCGGGTGAGACCGGCGCCCTCGGCGACGCGCACGACCTCCTCGACGTCCTTGTACGCGCCCGGAGCCTCCTCCGTCACGCCTTCCCGGGAGGTCGACCGCACGACGATCCCCCGGCGCGAGAGCTCGCGCGTGACCTCCTCGTAGCGGAAGCTGCGGACGGCGGCGTGCCGGCTCAGTCGGCGTCCGGCGCCGTGGCAGGAGGAGCCGAAGGACCGGTCCATCGAGGTCGGGAGACCGACGAGGACGTAGCTCGCGGTGCCCATGTCCCCCGGGATGAGGACCGGCTGGCCATGGGCCCGGTACGCCGCCGGGACCTCGTCCCGGCCCGCGGGGAAGGAGCGGGTCGCCCCCTTGCGATGCACGAGGAGGCGACGCGGCGCGCCGTCGGTCCGGTGCTCCTCGACCTTCGCCATGTTGTGGGCGATGTCGTAGACGACGGCGAGGTCGAGCGCCTCGGGAGGCCGCTCGAAGACGGCGGAGAAGGCGCGACGGATCCCGTGCGTGATCGTTTGGCGGTTCGCCCAGGCAAAGTTCGCGGCGGCGGCCATCGCGGCGAGGTAGCGCTGCCCCTCCTCCGAGGAGACCGGGGCGCAGGAGAGCTGACGGTCGACCAGCGTGACGTGCTCCTCGAGGAGCCGGCGGTCCATCCGCTGGATGAAGTCCGTCGCGACCTGGTGGCCGAGCCCGCGCGAGCCGGTGTGGAGCATGACGACGGCCTTCCCCGTCTCGAGCCCGAGAACGCGGGCGAAGTCGGGGTGGAAGATCTCATCGACCGCCTGGACCTCGAGGAAGTGGTTCCCCGACCCGAGTGTGCCGAGCTGTTTCAGGCCGCGTTTGCGCGCCGCCTCCGAGACCTGCGCGGGATCGGCGGCGGCGAGGCACCCTTCCTCCTCCTGGACCGGCAGGTCCTCGGGCCGGCCGAGCCCGTGCTCGACGGCCCACCGGGCGCCCTGCGCCAGCACCTCGTCCATCTCGGCGGGTTTCAGCGGGTAGCCGCCGCGGCTGCCGACCCCCGCCGGTACTTCCCGGTAGAGCCGATCGACGAGCGCCGGCAAGCGGGCGCGGACCTCCTCGACGGGCAGCGACGTCCGGACGAGCCGCACGCCGCAGTTGATGTCGTAGCCGATCCCCCCGGGCGAGACGACCCCCTCCGTGAGGTCGAAGGCGGCGACCCCGCCCACGGGGAAGCCGTAGCCGAAATGGATGTCCGGCATCGCGAGCGCGTTCCGCTGGATCCCCGGGAGCGTCGCCACGTTCGCGAGCTGGAGGAGCGAGGGATCCCCCTCGACGCCGCCGAGGAGCGCGGGGTCCGAGAAGAGGACGCCCGGTACGCGCATTCCCTCGACCTCGTCCATGGGGATCTCGTAGGTGAACTCGTCGCGGGCGACGAGCCGGGGAACCTTGGGCACGGCGGCGCGCCAGCCGCGCCGGCTATTTGGCTCCCTCGGCCTCGTCGCGGGACATCGGGCAGGGGGGACAAAATCCCAAGTAGGCGCGTCGGGGTACTCGGTACGGGCGACAATGCGGCTACGGACCGTCCTCTCTCTCGCCAACCTGGTGGCGATCGTGGTCGCGTTCGTCGTCCTGTTCGAGTTCCCCCAGTACTCCGCGCTCGCCTTCTACGGACTGGTCGGGTGGATGTTCGTCGGCTTCGGCCTCATGTACCTCCCCGGGGTCCGCCGCCCGAACCCGGCCCTGCCCGGTGCCGTCCTCGGTTCGACGTCGTTCCCGAACGCCGGCGGGGCTCCCCTTCCCTCGACCGCCCCCGGCGCTGCCGCTCCCCCGATCGACTTCTGCATCTGGTGCGGCTCCACGATCCCCCCGGGGAGCGGGGTCTGCCCCGCGTGCGGACGCCGGGTCGTAGCCCTCTAGGCAGTACGCGGGGCCGGCCCTCCGGTCGCCGGCACCACGAACAGCATCGGCTCGCGCGCCCGAGCGTTCGCGCCCGGCGCGACCCGAAGGTCGCGGACCGTGCCGGCGACCGGACTGCCGATCTCGTTGCGCATCTTCATCGCCTCGAGGACGAGCAGGACCTGGCCCTTCTCGACCGGGTCGCCGTCCCGCACCCGGACCTCGATCACGCGACCGGGGAGGGGAGGGACGACGGCCACACCGCCGGCGGGCCCCGCCGCGCCCGTCGTCCCCGCCGCCGTTCTCGCCGCGCCGCGGGGGATTCGGGCGGCCGGGGCCGCCTTCGCGCCGCCCGGTCCGGCCTGGACCCTGACGGTGTACCGCTCTCCGTCGATATCGACCGGGCCGGGCGGTTCGGGATAGTGCGCGAACCAGTTCTCGACGAGGACCCGCTGCCCGGCGATCTCGAGCTCGACACGGTCCGACGACTCCGCGACGACGGTCACGGGGACCGTCTGCCCTTCGAGGGTGGCGGAGGAGAGATCCGGGGCGACCTCGACGACCTCGGTCTTACCGTCTCGCTCGAGCGTGATGCGCATCGACCCACCCCCGCTGAGTGCCGAGATGCGTTCGCCCGGCCTGCGACCAGGCGCTCGTCGCCCGGGGCGGCGCCGCGGGAGCGGGCCGGGGGGCCCGGAGCGCCCCGACCACCCCGAGCGCGATCGAGGTGAGCACGTCGGGAGTGAGCCCGCGGTCGGCCGACTCGCGGTACGACCGATAGACCGCGGGGAAGAGCGCGTAGGAAAGGGCTTCGGCCACGTCGGCCTGCGGCACGAGCGCCCGGACCTCGGTGAGCATCCGATCCAGCTCGGGGGCGAGGAGGTCCGCGGGCCGCCCCGATATCGCCGGCGCCTCCGCGGTCACGCGCTGGCGCAGCTCGGGGTCGATCGGGCCGGGCGGGGTTCCGTAGAGGCCGCGCACGTAGTCGCGGACCTCGCGGGTGATCTCGCCGTACCGGCGTCCGACGAGGACGTTGAAGACCGCCTGGACGCCGACGATCTGGCTCGTCGGGGTGACGAGCGGAGGGTACCCGAGATCGGCCCGCACCCGCGGGACCTCCGCGATCACCTCCGCGAGGCGGCCGAGGGCATCCTGCTCGCGAAGCTGGCTCAGCAGGTTCGAGAGCATCCCGCCCGGGACCTGGTGGGTGAGGATCCCGGGGTCCGTCTGGAGAGAGCGCAGGTTGAGCAGGGGGCGGTAGTGCTCGAGCACCCCACGGAAGTAGTCCGAGAGCTCGGCCAGTGCGCCGAGGTCGAGGTGCGGGTCGGCGGCGGTGCCGCGCATCGCGCCGACCAGCGCCTCCGTCGGGGGCTGGCTCGCGCCCCCGGCGAACGGGCTGAGGGCGGTGTCGATCGCCGCGGCGCCGGCCTCCACGACCGCGAGGCAGGTCATCCCCGACATCCCGCTCGAGGAATGGGTATGCACGACGACGGGCAGCCCCACCTTCTGGACGAGCGCGCGGACGAGCTCGCTGCCCTCGTGGGGCGGCATGAAGCCGCCCATGTCCTTGACGCAGAGCTCGTCGGCCCCCATCTCGGCGAGGCGGTGGCCGAGCTCCACGAACGAGTCGAGCGTATGGACCGGGGAGGTCGTGTAACAGATCGTCGCCTGGGCCCGGCCCCCGGCCTTCTTCACCGCCTGGAGGGCGACCGCCATATTCTGCGGGTCGTTGAGCGCGTCGAACACGCGGAAGATGTCGACCCCCTGCCGCGCGGCCTCGGCGACGAAGGCGCGGACCACGTCGTCCGCGTAGTGCCGGTACCCGACGAGGTTCTGCCCTCGAAGGAGCATCTGGAGGGGCGTCCGCGGCATCGCCTTCTTCAGCTGGCGGAGCCGCTCCCAGGGGTCCTCGTGGAGGTAGCGCAGGCAGACGTCGAACGTCGCGCCGCCCCAGACCTCGAGCGAGCGGTAGCCGATCGCATCGAGCCGTTCCGCCGCCGGGAGCATGTGGCGGGTCCGCATCCGGGTCGCGATCAGCGACTGGTGCCCGTCCCGAAGGACCGTCTCGGTGATCCCGACCATCGCCGTCCGTCTCAGAGCGGGAGGTTGCCGTGCTTGCGCGCCGGTCGGTCGTCGCGCTTCGTCGCGAGCATCCGGAGGCCCGCGATCAGGCGGGCCCGGGTGTCCGCGGGATCGATCACATCGTCGATGTACCCCCGCTCCGCGGCGAGGTACGGGTTGAGGAACTCCCGCCGGTAGTCCCCGGTCAGCTTCGCCCGGAGCGTTTCCCGCTCCGACTCGGGGGCCCCCTCGAGCTCCCGCCGGAACAGGATGTTCACCGCGCCGTCCGCGCCCATCACGGCGATCTCCGCGGTCGGCCAGGCGAGGTTCAGGTCGCCGCCGAGGTGCTTCGAGCACATGACGTCGTAGGCGCCGCCGTAGGCCTTGCGGAGGATGACCGTGAGCATCGGGACGGTCGCGTCGGCGTAGGCGTAGAGGAGCTTCGCGCCGTGGCGGATGATCCCGCCGTGCTCCTGGGCCGTCCCGGGGAGGAACCCCGGCACATCCACGAACGTGACGAGGGGGAGGTTGAAGGCATCGCAGAAGCGAACGAACCGGGCCGCCTTGATCGAAGCGTTGATGTCGAGCGTTCCGGCGAGGACCGCCGGGTTGTTCGCGACGACGCCCACGGCCCGGCCCTCGAGACGCGCGAACCCGACGACCACATTCGCGGCCCACTCGGCCTGGACCTCGAGGAACGACTCCGTGTCCACGACCCGGTCGAGGATCCCGTGGACATCGTACGGCGCGTTGGCGTCCTCGGGCACGAGGGTCTCGAGCTCCTTCGCCGCGGTGTCCGGCGGAGCGGCCGCGGGTGCGGCCGGTGGATCTTCGAGGTTGTTGAGCGGCCAGTATCCGAGCAGGCGACGCGCCAGCTCGATCGCCGCGCGGTCCGACTCGACGGTGAAGTGGGAGACCCCGCTCAGCTCGGCATGGGCCTCGGCGCCGCCGAGCGCCTCCATCGTCACCTCCTCGCCCGTGACGGCCCGGACGACGTCGGGACCGGTGATGAACATCTGCCCGGTCCCCTTCGCCATGATCACGAAGTCGGTGAGCGCCGGGGAGTAGACCGCGCCCCCCGCGCAGGGGCCGAGCACGAGCGATAGCTGGGGGACGACACCGGAAAGGATCACGTTCCGGTAGAACACCTCCCCGTAGCCGCCGAGGCTTAGGACCCCCTCCTGGATGCGGGCGCCGCCCGAATCGTCGAGCCCGACGATCGGGACCCCGGCCTTGCGGGCGGTCTCCATCACCTTCACGATCTTCATCGCGTGCGCTTCCCCGAGCGCCCCACCGAAGACCGTCGCGTCCTGGGCGAACGCGCAGACCGGTCGGCCCTCGACCTCGCCCCAGCCGGTCACCACCCCGTCGCCGGGGATCCGACGCTCGTCGAGGCCGAAGGTATCGACGCGGTGCGTCACGAACGGGTCGAGCTCGGTGAACGTGCCGGGGTCGAAGAACGTCTGGAGCCGCTCCCGGGCGGTGAGCTTGCCGGCCGCGCGGTGCCGGTTGACGCGTTCCGCCCCGCCGCCCTCGAGCGCCTTCTTCTTGAGCACGTTCCAGCGGTCGAACGCTTCGCTCATGGAGCCTCTTCCACGCGAAGGTCGCCGGCTCTTATCCCCATCCGCCCCCCGGGGCCCTCGACCACCAGGGCGCCATCGTCCTCGAGGCCGAGAAGGCGGCCCACCGGCCGGCCGTCGATCGAGACCGGACGGCCGAGCCCGTGGAGGAGTGCCCGACAGCGCGCCCGGACGGCCTCGAGCTGCCCCGGCTCGCGCACGGACCGGGCGGCGTCGAGGACCGACTCGACGACGGTCGCCTCGAGGTCCTCCGGCCGCGGGGCCGGGGCTTCGACCAGCGTCGCCAGGACGGCGACCTGTTCGGCGAGCTCTCGCGGGAGCTCGGAGATCTCGGTGGCGACGTTCACGCCGACCCC
>JAKACD010000083.1 GCA_021821785.1 Thermoplasmata archaeon | reverse complement strand
CGTCCGGCACGGGCCGCACCACGGGGCCCAAACGTCGACGACGACCCGACGGTTCGCCTGGAGGAACCCGTTCACCGACCGCGAGTCGAGCTCGGTCGGCTTCTTCGCCGTCGCCGGCCGGGGCGTCTCGACCGGAGCGGTCTGGCGGGTCAGGATCTCTTTCAACCGGCGTTCTCGCAGCGCTTGCAGCTCGGGGTCGACGGTGTCGTCGCTCATCTACTTCGTACCTCGGGAAGGGGAAGGAAGGGAGGCCTGGGATCGCTCGAGGAGGAGGGCGTAATGCCACGGCCCGAACTCCCACTGGTCGACCCGGTGGAGGCCGTGGCCCGAGAGCGTCTTCTCCGCTTCCTCGGGCGTGAGCCGGATCGAGAGCGGCGGCCCCCCGGGCGTGTCGATCTTCTTCCAGTCGACATTCAGGAACCGGCCGTTCGGCTTCAGGACTCGGACCGCCTCCGACACAGTCGAGGGCGGGATGTCATGGAGCACGTTTGCGAGCAGCACGACGTCCGCGATCCCACTCTCGAGAGGGACCTTCGTAAGCGAGTTCTGGATCGGTTCGAGCTGGGAGAGGCGTTCGGAGTCGCGGCGCTCGCGCAAGAGTTCGACGAGCTCCGACGAGAGGTCGACCGCGAAGACCCGGCCCGTCGGGCCGACCCGCCGCGCCGCCTCGAGCGCAAAGTATCCGGTGCCGGCGCCTACATCGACGACGACCTCTCCCGGCTTCAGGTGGATGCGGGTCCACAGCTGGGCAGGGTCCTGGGTCGCCTTGCGCTGCGGCGACTCGAGGGCCTGGATCGCCTCCGCGCGGGACCACGCTCGGCGTTCGAGGCCGCTCCCGTGGGAGTGGTGGGCGTGATGGCCGTGGCCGGTCGGGGGCGGAGCGGAGGGATCCGACGGGGCGGGGCTCGCAGCGGCGGGGGTCCGGGTATCGGTGGCGGCGGTAGACCCGGACCGTGGCGCGAGCGAGATCCAGCATCGGGTCCCGGCGAAGCCCGATGCGTCCCACCACTGCTCGAACGAGCGCGGGGACCGGTAGGGTGCCTCGCGAAGGGGGTCCGCCACCCGGGAGTCGGCCTCGCGGGTCCAAAGCCCCACCCAGTGAGGATCGGGGTCGGCCCCCGCTTCTTCTTGGGCCGAGGTGAGGATCAGACCGGCCGCGCGGGACCCGCCCGACGGAGCGCCCTCATGGATCGGCACATCGGAATCGGTGCACTGCCGTTCGAGATCCCTTTCGATCATGCGGTAACCCTCGGACGCGACACCGCCATGTCGGTCCCGGATATGAGGCCATAGCCACGGCCGAGACCCGGCGTAGAAGACCTCGGCCCGGAACCCCCGCCGCTCGGCCGCGAGCGCCAGCGCGAACGGATGGGCCCCCGGGCACGCGATGGCCGTGCTCTCCCGCCACAGCTCGAGCTCCTCCTCGATCCGCGGACGAGTAGGTTGCCAGCCCAGGTGGCCGAGCACGGAGGCCAGCGCGGCGGCGCCGCAGGTGAACGGGAACGACTGATGCCAGAAACTGGGCGACGCGCGCGGTGCCATCCGCCCGGGGTCCCCCTCCTTCGACAAAACCTTCGCCGTCAACTGAGATTCACGCCCGTCGGGGCCCCGAGCCTCGAGCCCGGTCACGGGGCGCTTCTCCGCGGGCACGCGGCGAGCGGCAGGAACCGCCCGGTCTCGGTAACGTACGAAGCGTAGGACGGCCCGAGCTCGGGCGACGCCCGGAAGAGCGCCTCCTCGTTCCGGGCCCGCATGACGGCGAGCCCGACGATCAAGAGGAACGGCACGAGCATCACCGCGCTGAGGAAGGTGAGCGCGACGCCGAAGGAGAGGAGCATGTTCGCCGTGTACATCGGATGGCGGATGCGCGCGTACGGTCCCTCGCGGACGATGGTATGGTCTTGGGAGAGGCGGATCTCGACGGTCGCGAACCGTCCGAGCGATCGGAACGCCCAGCCGACGAGCACGGCCGCGATGAGGACGAGGAGGAACCCGATCCCCTGGACGATCGAGTCGGCCGGGAATCCGAGCGCCCATGGCGCGGCCAGGATTCGAGAAGGAAAGAGGAGGACCAGGATCGGGTAGAGGCCGACCACCGCGATCGAGCCGAGCCAGAGCGCCTCGAGACCTCGGGAGCCACCGGCGGCCACGGTCGGCCCGGTGCCGGGACCTCGCCCGCGGGTGGGGGGGCGACCATACGCCATCCCCCCGAGGAGCGCGGCGTAGACGCCGAGGGCGAGTCCTTGGCTCACGAGAACGCTCAGCATCGGCTCCCCGTCCCGGTCCTACGGTGAAGGGTCACCCACGGACGGTTCTTGGCGTACTCGGGGTCCCCGGAGTGGGCCCGGAGGGACCGGACCCACGCGCGGGGCCGGCCCGGCCGGGGGGAAAGAGTTGGCGTGGTCGATCGGATTCACTCCGCACCCGGCCGCACTAGGCGGTGTAGAAAGGGGTGACCTCGCGGATCGTTCGGGTCGTGGGGATACCCAGGCTCTGGTAGACCGCTTCCAGGCTGGCCGCGCTGGGCGCTTCCCACACGCAATGGGCCACCGTCTGGTTCGGCACCGCCACGATGGAGATCGGCCGGAACCCCTTGGGGACCTGGCCCTTCTTCGCCATCGCGATGGCGGCCTGTACCTTCTCCACCACTACGTTCGTCTTGTCGCTAGACCACTTGTGCTCGATCTCGTAGACCGGCATTTTCGACCTCTGCCAACTGGAATCCGACCGACCGACAAGAGCCGGCCCGTTGCGTATGAAGCGGGTTTATGGTCCCCCGCACGCATCCCCTGCCCGCGATGCAGGTCGTGCATCTCCTCGTGAACCACGACTGCCCGTTCTCGCGCCCCGCAAAGCAGGCCGAGAACGTCCGGGTGACGCACCTCTGTCATCGCGGCGCGGAAGCGATCCTCGAGGTCCACGCGCCGGACGCGAAGACCCTCGGGCGTCTCCTCGCCGAGTACCGGGCGATCGATGGGGAGGCGCTCTACGAGGAGCAAGACCGGACGGCGGCGCTCGTTCGGTTCGACGCCTGCGCGTGCTGCCGTACGGGGCGCGTCATCCCCACGATCGAGGGCCTCGGCTATCTCTACCTACCTCCGTCCGCGTACGGAGCCGACGGGGAGAGCTACGAGTTCCTTGCCGAGGAGGCCCGACTCGATCCGCATCTCCGCGAACGATTGCCCGAGGGGGTGATGGTGGAGCGGGCGGGCACGCAGCCGCTCCGTTCCCTCGAGTTCGAGGGCGGGTTCCTCGTTCCGGTGGGCGTTCTGTTCGAAGGGCTGACCGCGCGCCAGCGCCTCGCCCTGATCTCCGCGATCCTCCGCGGGTACTATCGCATTCCCCGGAAGGTCACCACCGAAGAGTTGGCGACGACCTTGAACATCTCCCGACCCGCGTTCGAGGCCCTCCTCCGTAAGGCCGAGAACAAGCTGATCGCCGCCCTCTTTCCCTACCTCACCCTGGGCAGCGCCGTGGGACCCACGAACGAGGCGGCCGGGTCCCCTCCCTGACATCCGATCCACTACGGTCCTACGGACCGCGCGGGGGGGTCGCCAGCGTAAGGCCCTGGGCGCCCGGCCCGAGTTCCGTCCGAAGGACCGATGCGGACCCTGGGGAAAAGCGAGAGAAGGAAGTG
>JAKACD010000082.1 GCA_021821785.1 Thermoplasmata archaeon | reverse complement strand
TCGGTTCCTTCGGTCCGCCGCGGATCTCATAGGCCAGACGAACCGAGCCCCCGAGCTCCACCGTCGGCACCGACCTCCCTCCTGAATTCGGCCGCTCGGACCGTCCCGCGGCGGCCCGGGAGGACGCGCACGCGGAGAGATAGCTTCCAAGGGCCGATGACCCCCATCGCGAACGAACGAAGCGTCAAGTAGGTCGGCCCGCTGTCGGGCGGCGGGCGAGCCGACCCTCGAAGATCCCGGTTGCGGCATCGAGAAGGGGACGAAGCATGAGCGCGATCTTCCAACGCCCGTTGTGCGAGATGGGGGCGGCCTTCGATTTCGCCTTCCGACCGCTCGCGCCCGAGCCGGACCCGAGCCTCGGCGGACCGTGCGACGACCGGCCGCACCGGGTCGAGCTCTACGCCTCGAGCGCCGGGCCGGGCGCCGACGCCGGGGCGTACCGGACGTTCTCGCTCTGCCCCGAGCACGAGTCTCAGCTGCGCGGGGTGGACGCACGGCTCGTGGCCGCGGGGCGGACTCCCCGGTTCCGTGGCCCGCCGGGAGCGGGCCCCGCCTCCGCTCACGACGGAGGATAAGACCGCAGACGCTCCTTTCTCTATCATGAGCCGCTCTGCCGTTCCGGTCGCCCCCCGACTCCGACTGAACCAAGGGGTCGAGATCCCCACCCTCGGGCTCGGCGTCTACCAGTCCGCGCCGGGAACGCCGACCCGGCAGGCGGTCGCCTGGGCCCTCGAGGCCGGCTACCGGCATATCGACACCGCCGCGATGTACGAGAACGAGGTCGACGTCGGCGCGGCCCTGCGGGCGAGCGGCCTCCCTCGGGAGGAGGTCTTCGTGACGACCAAGCTCTGGCACTCGCAGCACGGCTACGACCGGGCCCTCGCGGCGGCGGCCACGAGCCTCGCGCGCCTCGGTCTCGAGTACGTGGACCTCTACCTGATCCACTGGCCGACCGCCCCCTCGCCCAAGGACCGGCTCGACTCCTGGAGGGCCCTCGAGCGGCTCCAGCGGGAGGGGAAGGCCCGCGCCATCGGCGTCTGCAACTACACCGTGCGCCACCTCGAGGAGCTCCGCGCCCACGCGACGGTCGTGCCCGCCGTCGACCAGGTCGAGTTCCACCCGTTCGTCTATGACCCCGAGCTCGTCGCCTACCTCACCCGGAACGGGATCCGGCTCGAGGCCTGGGCCCCGCTGACCCGGGGCCTCCGGTTCTCGGATCCGACGCTCGAGGCGATCGGCCACGCCCATGGGCGGACCCCGGCCCAGGTACTGCTCCGCTGGGGGATCGAGCACGGCTTCATCGAGATCCCGAAGTCGGTCCACCGGGAACGGATCGTCGAGAACGCGCAGATCTTCGATTTCACGCTCGCGCCGGCGGAGATCGCCCGGCTCGACGCGCTCCGCGACGGTCAGCGCATCGGCCGCTGGGATCCCGCGGAGATCCCGTAAGCCATGCGCGCGCGACGCGGGGCCCGCCCCGCCGGCCGCCGCTGTCGCCGCCGACTACGGAGTGACTTAATATATCCCGCCTCGGTGGACAAACCGGGTTCGCCATGGTCAGCGTCGAAGTTGCTCATGAGAAGTGCACCGGTTGCAGTCACTGTCGCGATGTCTGCCCCGTGACCGTGTTCGAGATGCAGCCGCGCGAGAACTGGCCGAACGTCGTCGACGACCCCGCGGTCGCGGCGAAGTTCCAGTTCCGGGCGGAGAAGTCGGCCGTGATCCACGGGCCGGACTGCATCATGTGCGAGGCCTGCCTCTTCGAGTGCGAAGGGGAGTGCATCACGATCGTCGACGACGAGGGCACGACCCACCACTCGACCTACAAGTAGCGAATCGAGACCGACCCGAGCTCGGCGGGCGTCCGCCGCGCCGGCCGCTGAGCTCGACCCACGAAGGGCCGAGCGTTAGATCGCGCGCTGGCGGGGTCGATAGAACGTCGATTTCACTTCGACCGGGGCACCGGCCGGCGGGAACCGTACCCGGACCCCGGCGGATCGACCGAACGCCGAGAACTCGAGGGAGTACCATACCGCGACCCAGCCGCCCGCGGGCTCGGGGAACGCCTCGCCGAAGTGGTACGTGGTCTCGATCACGCGGCTCGCGCGCCGGGCGAGCGGATACGACCATTCGAGCGCTTCCTTCGCCGAGGCCGGGAGGCCGTCGTGCGGCGTCGGCTCGAGCGGCCCTTCGGCCGTGAACGGGCCGGCGATGATCCCGCGCCCGAGCGCGAAGCGCGCCCAGGTGGTGCGGACGCGGCCGCCCGCGTTCGTCTCGCTCAGGAGGAGCCAGATGAACGGATTGCTCGTGGGAACGACCTGCTGGAACTCCCCGAGGAGCCGCCGCTGCCGGCCGATCGCAAGACGCCCGGCGAGGCGGATCCCGAAGTAGGCGATGAAGAACGCGGCGAACGCCCAGAGGGTGAGGTAGTAGACCTGGAACGCGACCTGGTTGCGCTCGATCCCGAGCAGGAGGTAGAAGCCGAACGCCGAGACGACGAGGGTGAGGAAGTTGATCGCCCGGTCCGCGTCCAGCTGGAGCGGACGGTCGCTGAACGGCGCGAGCGGCGGCACAGAGAACTGCGTGAACCCGTCCTGCAGGATGTGGGCCAGCCCGCCGACCTCCATGACGAGGAAGTAGACGAACGGCGAGCCGGGGAGGATATGCGGCGCGAGGAGGCCGCCGGCGATCGCGACGACGGTCACCCCGAAGACCGAGTGGGTGATCCCGTGGTGGCGGAGGATCGGGAAGCGGCGGGCGAGGGGAAAGAACAGCGCGTCGGCGTCCGGGAGACCACCGGCGAGCGCGCCGGCCGCCAGGTACTGGGGCTGGAGACCAACCAGTCCGGCGGTCAGGAGATAGGCGACGAGGACGTGGGTGAGTAGGTCCACACGCGGGAAAGAAGGGGGCCCGCTAGAGCAGCCCTTCCTCCATCACCTCGACGGACTCGACGTGCGGGACCTTCGCGAACGCCTCTTCGGTCGTCCCCAGGACCCCGCCCGCGTCCGGCATGATGACCGAGACGAGGAGCGACTTGAGACCGAACGCGATGTCCTTCACCTGCATGCCCCGGACGGTCACACCGGCCGGCACCGCGTCGCGCACGCCCTTCGCGAGCGCGCTCATGTCCGTCTCGACGCCCTGGGGCATCACCCGGAACAGCACCGCGACCGAGCCCATGACCGACCTCCGCCTACGGGCCCTCGAAGCCGCAGTTCGGGCAGCGGAACCTGACGCTCTGATCGCGGCACCGAGCGCAGCGGCCGATCGTGGCCTCGCCGCAGCTCGGGCAGGTGAACTGGGTCGCGCCCGGGCTCGGGACGGCGCGCCCGCACGAGGTGCACCGGACTTCGACCCTGGCCTGCACGGTTCCGACCTGACCTTGGCAAACGCGCGCGCTACTTGCGCACCGCGCCTCGCCGGCGCGCGGCCACCCGGGTCGCGAATATAAAGAGTACCCCGACAAATGCGACGATGCCGAGGGCGTACCAGAGCGTGTAGTTCGGGCTCGGGCCCGCGACATAGAACGTCTCGGAATAGGAGGACAGTCCGTTCGCGAACGTCACCATCCCGCGCGCGCCGCCGATCGCCAGCGTGAACGTGTGGTCCCCGGCGGACAGGCCGAGGGTCGCGTAGCTGTACGAAAGGTTGTACTCGGCGCCGGGCGAGAGCGACGGGACCTTGACCGTGGCGACCGGTACCCCGTCCAGCGAGACGGTCACCGGGAACGAGAGCACGGTCACGGCCCCGTT
>JAKACD010000081.1 GCA_021821785.1 Thermoplasmata archaeon | reverse complement strand
GTTGACCTCGTGGGCGTCGAGTCGCGTCGGATGCCGGGGGACGACTGGGGCGGGATCGGGCTCCGGGTCGGTCGCCGACTCTCCTTCCCGTTCCGGGGCGACAGCCCCTGGCGCTCGCTCGCGCTGCGCCCGCCGACCGACTGGGCGGTCAGCGTGTACGCCGACCGGAAGTTCGCTTCGGCGGTCGGGCAGTGCCTCGCGCGGAACCCGACGATCCTTCCTTGACCACGGGGGGCGACCACGGGGTCGCGCTTTCGTGGGCGAGGAGCCGGGCCCAGAGATCGTCCGGCACGGGCACCACGGAGAGACGAGGGAGTCGGAGAAGGTCGAGGCCCGCCAGCGCCGGGTCTCCCCGGAGCTCCCGGAGCGGGATCGGCCGGCGGAGCGGGCGGACCGGCACGACCGTGACCCACCAGGAGCCGCGGGGATCGTTCGCCGCGGCTCGGGGCGCGGTCGAGATCCGAGCGAGGCCCACGCACGACCGTTCGCGGCCCGTGTGGTAGTAGACCGCGCGGTCCCCGACCGCCATGCGCCGCAGGTGCTGGAGCGCGAGCGGGTTGTGGACCCCTTCCCACCGGGTCGCGCCGTCGCGCAGGAGGTCGGAGAAGGAGTAGTGGGTCGGTTCCTCCTTGATCAACCAGTTCGCCATCCGCGGCGGAAGCCCCCGGGGGACCTTACCTCTGTCGGCCCGGGCCGGGCGGGCGACTACCCGAGGACGATCCCCTGGTTCGTGATGACGAACGGACGACGCTCCGGATCATGGGCGCACCCGCGCATCCGGACGATCTTGATCTGACGCACGGAACGGTCGCCGATCCATTTCCGGGTCAGCAGGATCTCCCCGCGGGTCAGGATCTCTTCCGGGTTCAAGACCCCGGGGTCGCTCGGGGTCGCGGTGATGAGCGCCGTCACCCCGGACTCCGAAAGGAACCGCAGGAGCGACTGGATCTCCGTGCGTTCGGCCTGGGGGTCGACGGAGGATTTGATCGCGAATCGACGGACCGAGGTGATCGAGTCGACCACGACCCGGCGGAACGGCTGGTCCGCCATCTGCTGGCGCAGCTTGAGCTGGATCGATTGGATCGAGATGTCCTCGGAGTCGCTCGACCGCTTCGACTCCTGGGAGAGGTCCCGCATCGACTTGAGATCGGTCATCGTGCGGATCTCCTGGACCGCCATGTTCCGCTTGATCGCCCGGGTCCCGGGGTTCGCGTCGAGCGTTTTCACGGAGGAGAGGTCCCAGCCGAAGGAGCGGACGTTCTCCATGATCTCGTTCGGTGGCTCGTCGACCGCCACGAGCAGGACCTCCTCGCCCTGGCGCAACCCTTCCAGAAGGAACTGGAGACCCAGGAGCGACTTTCCGCTCCCCGTTCCGCCCGTGATCAGGTACGGACGGCCCGAGACGAGGCCGCCCCCCAGCATCCGGTCGAGACCGGGGACCCCGGTCCGCACCCGGTGCTCATCGATCGAGATCTGCGCGCTCATCCGCCCTCCTTAGCCGGGGGCGGGGCCGGCTCCGTGGGCGGGGGAGGTGAGGGAGGCGGTGGAGGCGCCGCCTCGCTGGCGGCCGGCTCGGCGGCCGGGATGGCGCCGGCCCGCGCGGAAACGACCGATGGCGCCTTCCGCTTGCGCGCGGGGCGACGCTTCGGCTTGATCGACCCCGCCGCGGCTTCGGCCCCGGCCTCCGGCGCCGTGGGCAGGCTCGCGGCGCCACTCCGCTTGCGGGGCGTGGCCGGCGTCTTGCGCTTCCGCTTCGGAGCCGGCGCGGAGTCCAGCGCGGGTTCCCTAGCCCCGGGGGACAGCGGCCCTTCGGTTCCCGGCACCACGTTCGGCAGCGGCCCCCTTCTCGGGGGAGAGTGGGGACCGGCCGTTCCCGCCGGTCGTGGGGCGGCGGGGGGCGAGAGCGCGTCGGAGGGGAACGAGGGCAGCGGCGGGCGGCGACCGGACCGGCTGTCGGGAGCCGGCGACTTCGGTAGCTCGGGAGGGAGCGGGGGAGGTTCGTCCGTTCGGCCCGCGGGCCGGGCTTTGGGGGAGAGAGGACCGCTCGGCAGCGAGGGCGGGGACCAGGCCCGCAACGGTGGGACCGACGAGGACGGTCCGGGGGCCGGCGTGGGCAGCGACTCCGCGACCGCGGCCGCGGGTGCGACGATCGCAGGAGCCGGCGGTTCGGTCGGCTCCCCGGTCCCTGCCGGAGAGCCCGGCTCGACCGAAGGCACGGCGGACGGATCGGAGACGTCGGTCTCGGCCAAGGGGGACGGGACCTCGACGGCGGGCGGCGGCCCCGTCGATGCCTCCGGTTCGACCGGAACGGGCGCGAGGCCCGTCGCGTCGCCCGGCACGCTCACCGCGGCATCCGAATCGTCTGGCGCGGACGGAATCGGCTCGAGCGGGGTGGAAGAGAGGGCGGACGAGGCGATCGGGGATTCCGGCTCGTCGGTAGGCGCGCTCTCTGCGGCGACTCCGAGGGGCGGCGACGGGGGCCGCCTCGCCTCCGCCTCCCCCGGCGTAGGGACGACAGACGCTGGCGAGGGAGCAGGAACCGCTTCGGTCGGGGGTGCCGGGAGAAGCGAGAGGACCCACTCCAGCTGCACCTGGAGCGTCCGCGGAGGCGGGAGTCGGGTCGGAGGGAGTCCCGCCCGGGCGGCCTCGCTCCGCTCGACGATCCGTTGGTAGGCTTCGGCGACCGGCGGCGGAACCGGCGGGGACGTCTTCATCCGCTGGCGGAGCGCGTCGGAGAGCCCGAGGGCGAGCGCGGTCGCCCGGGAAATGTGGGTACGCGTCGAGTCCATCTCGCCCGCGATCGAGGAGCCGAGGGCCGCCTCGACCTCGAGGCGAATCGGCTCGACGTCGGCGCCGGCCAGCACGAGGTCCTGCACCTCCTCCCCCAGGGGGTCCAAGGGGGACGTCCCGTCATCGACACCGACCACGGCCTCGGCCGCGACCGACATCATGGGGCGCGGGGCCTCGATGATCTGGCGCGTATCGCGCGAGATCGTGACGGCGAGGTTCAGGTCGATCCCCCGGGGACCGATGCGGTACGGGTGGAGGCGCACGTCGTGCCCGCTCCCGCGGAACTTCTCGACCCCGATGGCGCGGACGGTCCGGTCCTCGAGCTCCCAGCGGAACAGTCGGATCTCCCCCCGGGCGAGCATGCGCTCCGGAGTGTCGGCATCTTCGAGCGGGGACTCGACCGTGAGGATCGTCGTCACCCGCAGGTCGGAGAGGAACCGGAGGAACGCCTGCGCGCCGGCCACCGGGTCGAACCCTTTCATGCAGAAGTACTGGAGCGCCGTCAGCGAGTCGACCACGATCCGGGTGTAGTTGCGGCGGAAGACCTCGGTCCGCAGCATCTGCTCGAGCCCGGTCATCGTCACTTCGACCGCCGCGAGCTCGGGGGAGCGTCGGATCACGAGCGGGACCTGGTGGAACGGGGTCGCCTGCCGGACCGACGCGATGTCCTTGAACGGCACCCGCTCGTACCGCATGATGTCCGGGATCGCGTCGAACACCTCGACCGCGTCGAGCTCCCGACCGAGCCCGCGGTGGTTAAGGCGGATCTCGTTCGGGGGTTCCTCCAACGTCACGAGGAGCACATGCTCGTCGTGGCGGACCCCTTCGCAGAGGAACTGCAGCGCGAGGGAGGTCTTTCCCGTCCCCGACGGTCCGACCATGAGATACGGCCGGCGGCCGACGAGACCGCCCTGCAGCATCTCATCGAGACCCGGGGTCCCCGTGGACACGCGTCCGTCCGAGGGCG
>JAKACD010000080.1 GCA_021821785.1 Thermoplasmata archaeon | reverse complement strand
TCGCTCAGGACGTAGACGCCGCGGTGAACGTTCGCGTTCGACCGCTCGTAGAACTGCGCCTCGGCCGCGATCACGGAGCGGGGCTTCTGACTGGTCGCCGCCGAGTCGAGGTAGATGAGCGGCCGACCGTTGGCCGACCGGGAAAGCAGCGGAAAGTCCTCCCGGATACGTGCGACGTCCATCGACCGTCCTTCCGCTGAGAGAGCGGGAGACCGCCCGAGGGTTTAGGCGTTCGGTGCCGCGGCGGGCCGGACGAACTCGTACCCCTTGGCCTCGAGCTCCTCGGCGAGCTCCCGACCGCCCGAGAGCTGGATGATACCCCCCACCATCACGTGGACGCGGTCCGGCTGGAGGTACTTCAGGATCCGCTGGTAGTGCGTGATCACGAGGATGCCGGCGTCGGGGCGGTGGAGCTTCGCCACGGTCTCACCGACCGCGCGCACCGCATCGATATCGAGGCCGGAGTCCGGCTCGTCCAAGATGGAGAAGATCGGGTGGAGCGTGGCCATCTGGAGGACCTCGACGCGCTTCTTCTCCCCGCCCGAGAACCCTTCGTTCAGCGAGCGCTTGAGCAAGGACCGGTCCATCCCGAGGTAGCCGAGGTGCGACTGGAGCTCCCGGTCGAACGCGGCGGTGTCGGCCGTCTGGGCGGTATGCCGCTGCATGTACGCCGTCCAGAGGAACTTCGAGAGCGAGAGGCCCGAGACCTCCTGGGGATACTGGAAGCCCAAGAACAGTCCCGCCTTCGAACGCTGGTCGACGGTGAGCTTCAGGAGGTCCTGGCCGTCCAGAAGCGCGCTCCCCTTCGTGACCTTGTACTTCGGGTGGCCCATGAGGGCATAGGCGAGCGTGCTCTTCCCCGAGCCGTTCGGCCCCATGAGCGCGGTGAGCTCTCCGCTCTTGAGCGTGAGCGTGACCCCCCGCAGGATCTCCTTCCCGGCGACCTCGGCGTGGAGGTTCTCGATGACGAGCGTGTGCGGCGTTCCCAAGGCGGTCATGACGATCTACTTGAGACGAGCCGATACCGTTATTTAAGCATGGCGCGGTGTGTAAATTTGCCGGGCAGGGTCGGGAGGTCACGGACGACGATGGCAGGGGCAGCGAGCGATCTGTTGGAAGGCACGCGCGGACGGATCCTGGAAGAGCTGGCGATCGCCCCCCGAACCGCCCGCGACCTCTCGAAGATGCTGGGCATCCAGGAGAGCGCGGCGCGCGGTCACCTCGACCGGATGGAGGAGAAGGGGCTCGTCGTCGCCTCGTTCCGTCGCGAGGGCGTCGGCCGCCCGCGCAAGCGCTACGTGCTCACCGGACAGGGCCAGGACCTCTTCCCGAAGAAATACGATCTCATCCTCGACACCGTGGTCGAGGAGCTCCTCGCGCGCGAGGGCGAAGGCTACGTGAGCGCGCTGTTCGCCGAAGCGGCGCGCCGGATGGCCCGCGCGGCGGCGAAGGAGATCCCGAAGGGCGGCACCCCGGCGGAGCGAACCCGCAACCTCGTCACCGCGCTCAACCGACTCGGGTTCCGCTGCACCGCCCAGGAGATGCCCGACGGGACCCTGCGCATCGTACGGACGAACTGCGTCTTCCGTCACAGCGCGCTCTCCCACCCGTTCCTGCTCTGCGACGTCTTCGATAAGCACCTCACGGAAGCGCTCCTGGGACAGGTCGGCGTCGACCTCCAGGACTCGATCGGCCGCGGAGGAGTGCAGTGCACCCACCTCGTTCAACTGCTCTCGGGCCGCCCCTTCGAGGCGGCGCCGGGTCGCCGACCGGCGAGCCCACCGCCCCGCCTCTCCCACCGAGCGGAGTGAAGGAGAGGGTCGGGACGCCCCGCTTCGGGTAGAGGTGACAGGACGCATGGGAGCGACCAATCCCCGCATTCCCCCTCAGCCCTCCGGTGTCGCGATCGGGACGGATCGGAGCCGGTTCCGGCTCGATGACCCGTTCCTGCGAGCCGTCGGGGGGACGCCGCTGCTCCCGCTGACCCGGCTCGTCGAACCGCACGGGGGCACCTTCGAGGTCCTCGCAAAGGCCGAGTTCCTGAACCCGACCGGGTCGGTGAAGGACCGCGCCGCGCTCGGGATCGTCCGTCGGGCCATCGAGGAGGGCCTGCTCGACAGCGGACGCACGCTCGTCGACGCGTCGAGCGGGAACACCGCGGTCGCCTACGCGATGCTCGGGGCACGGGTCGGCTTCCCGGTGGAGCTGATCCTCCCCCGCAACGCGAACCCCGAGCGCGTGGCCCGCATCCGGGCCTACGGAGCCCGCGTCGTCTTTACCGACCCCCTCGAGGGAACGGACGGGGCCCAGCGCGAGGCCCACCGTCTCGCGGTCGAGGATCCGACCCGATACTTCCATCCGGACCAGTACAACAACTCCGCGAACCCCGACGCGCACTACGCCACGACCGGTCCGGAGATCTGGAGGCAGTCGCGGGCCCGGGTCACCCACTTCGTGGCGGGGGTCGGTACCGGGGGAACGATCTCGGGGACCGGTCGGTTCCTCAAAGAGCAGCGAAGCTCGCTCGAAGTGATCGGTGTCGAACCGTCCGGTCCGATGCACGGTCTCGAGGGATTGAAGCACATCCCCACGGCCCTGCGACCCTCGACGTACGACGAACAGGTCGTGGACCGCACGATCCGGGTAGAGACCGAGGACGCCCAGGTGATGCGGCGGCGGTTGGCCGCCGAAGAGGGACTCATCGTCGGCATGTCGGCCGCCGCCGCGGTCCACGCCGCGCTCGAGGTCGGTCGCGACAGCCCCGGGGCCGTCATTGTGACGCTCCTCCCCGACGCCGGCCACGGCGTGAAGGCCGAAGAGGAAGAGGAGGAGTGAGCGGCATGCGACCCGTCCGCCTGCCGTCCGACCTCCTCAGCGCGATGGTCGCCCACGCGCGGACGACCTATCCGGACGAGTGCTGCGGATTCCTCATCGCGACCCAAGATCCGACCGAGCCCGCATCGCCCCGCGCGATCGTGGCGGTCGAGCCCGCCCCGAACGAGTTCGAGGGCGAGCGGCGCCGCCGCTTTCTTCTCCGGCCCGAGGAGCTCGCGGCCGCGGAGCGCCGGGTGGAGGGAACCGATCGGGTGGTCGCCGGCTTCTACCATTCCCACCCCGACCACCCCGCTCGCCCGTCGACGTTCGACCGGGACCACGCCTGGCCCTGGTACACCTACATCGTGCTCGGGGTCACGGCCTCGGGGCTCGACGGCGTCGGCGCCTTCGAGCTGGACCCCGACCACGGAGAGTTCGGTCCCGTGGGGCTCGCGGTCGAACCGACCGCCGATTCCGGTAGTGGGAAGGTAAGCAAGACCCTAAGAGGGGCCTAGGAGGGTAAGCAGCGAATGTCGAAGGTCACCGTGAAGGTTCCCACCCCGCTGCGTCCGTTCGCGGGAGGGAACGCCGAGGTCGCGCTCGAAGGGAGCACCGTCGGGGCGGTCGTCGACGAACTCACCCGCGTGCACCCGGCGCTCCGTCGTCACCTGTTCAGCCCCGAAGGCAAGCTCCGCAGCTTCGTGACGGTCTACCTGAACGATGAGGACATCCGCTACCTCGCTAGGGACGCCACCCCGGTGAAGGAGGGCGACGTGGTATCGATCGTCCCCGCGATCGCGGGCGGGGCCCCGGCGGCCGTTCAGCCCCCGGGCCGCTCCGCGTCGGCCGGCCTCTCGTCGGCGAGCGAAGCGTTCTCGCCGGACGATCTCCGCCGGTACAGCCGGCACCTCCTCCTTCCGGAAGTGGGGGTCGCGGGCCAGAAGAAA
>JAKACD010000079.1 GCA_021821785.1 Thermoplasmata archaeon | reverse complement strand
CCTCGAGGCCGAGAAGGCGGCCCACCGGCCGGCCGTCGATCGAGACCGGACGGCCGAGCCCGTGGAGGAGTGCCCGACAGCGCGCCCGGACGGCCTCGAGCTGCCCCGGCTCGCGCACGGACCGGGCGGCGTCGAGGACCGACTCGACGACGGTCGCCTCGAGGTCCTCCGGCCGCGGGGCCGGGGCTTCGACCAGCGTCGCCAGGACGGCGACCTGCTCGGCGAGCTCTCGCGGGAGCTCGGAGATCTCGGTGGCGACGTTCACGCCGACCCCGACGACCGCGGCGCCGCCCAGCCGCGGCGAGGCGACGCGGTCGACCAGGATGCCGGCGAGCTTGCGGCTCGGCCGATGGGCCTCCACGACCAGAAGATCGTTCGGCCACTTGAGCCGGATCGGGAGGGAGTAGCGGCGGACGAGCGCCTCGGCGAGAGAGGCCCCGACCGCGAGCGGGAGCCAGCTCGTCCGCTCGTCGGGCGCGCCGACGATCACGGAGAGGTAGAGCCCGCCCTCGGGCGACGCCCAGAGATGATCGAGCCGCCCCCGGCCCCGGGACTGCCGCCGCGCGATGACCCGGGTGCCTTCTTCGGCGCCGGCGCGCGCGAGCGCGAGCGCCCGGTCCTGGGTCGAGGGAAGCTCATCGTACCATTCCCGCGACGCGACCACCGGGACTCCCGGTCCGCTGAGCCGGGCCCGGGTCATAGGGTTTCGCGCGCGTCGGTATCGGCGGTCGCTCGCGCCCCACGTCTATATCCCTCCCCGACGCTCGGGCGGCCCGGAGGATCGATCGGATGGGCGACCTCGAGGATCTCCTACAGACGGTGGCGAAGAAGGCCCAGAAAGAGGTACAGTCCCGGCTGGGCGGCTTCTTCGGCGCGATGGTCCGCCACTACCTGCCCCAGACGTGGGTCTTCGTCACCGAACAGGGGACCGCCTCCCTCCATGTCGATGCGGCGGGAGCGGTCGCGGTCCATCCCGGGGCGATGCGGGCCCCGGACGTGACGGTCGACGTCGAACTGGCGCGGCTGCGGGCCGCGCTCACCGGTCCCCACCTGCCCGCCGAACGCCCGCAGGACCTCCGGGTGACGACCCACTCCGCGAAGGGCAAGGCCGCGTTCGGCCTGCTTCGGGAGCGGCTCGGCCTCTGACCGGCCGGCCCCGCGACGCCGCGGCTCGATAGGGACCGCCGGGCCGGGTCGGCGGGCTCAGCCGAGCTCACGCAGGCGGCGGACCAGCTTGACGACCGCGCGCACGGCGGTGCCCGCGTTCTCGATCCGGTCCTGCGCCTGGAGACGGGTCTCCCCCGGTCCCGAGATCCCGAGGCCGATCGGCTTGCCGTACTCGACCGAGAGGTCGGTCAGCTTACGCGCCGCCTGGCTCATCACGACCTCGTCGTGCTGGGTCTCCCCCTCGATGACGGCCCCGAGGGCGACGACCGCATCCACGTCCGCGCGGCCGAACAGCACCTTGACCGCGAGCGGCATGTCGTAGACCCCGGGGGTCTTCACGACCGGGCCGAGCGAGGCGCCGAGGAACGCGACCTCTTCCTTCGCCCGCTCGAGCATGAGCATCGTCACGTCGTAGTTGTATTCGCTCGCGACCAGCGCGACCCGGACCCCTTTCCCTTCGCCCGCCTGCTTCGTTGGCATCGTGGTTCCTCCTACTCGGTTCTTCTCCGTCAGTGGCTCCGTCGAACCGGACCGGCGTCGGGGAATCCCTGACGCAGTCCCTCCCCGGCCTGCCGGGCGAGGTCGTTCGGGCGGAACAGGAGCGCGAAGGCGTTGAGGGCGTGCTCTTCGGCCCGCCGCCGTCCGAGCTCCTCGAGCTCGCGCGGGCTCGCCGCCTCCCCCTCGAACACGAAGCACTCGACGATCGGCTTCGCGGAGAGGACCCCGGTGAAGATGAGGCCGAGCGACGCCTCGTGCGCGCAGGTCTTGTCGTACTCGGCCTTCCCCGGCATGCCGAGGGCGAGGCAGAGATCGACCTCCTCCTCGACGAAGAGGCGGCGGCAGGCGACCGGGAGGTCCTTGACGCCCGGCACCGTGCGTCGCAGGACCTTGAACCCCCCGCCGCGGGCCCGAAGGGCCCGGACGGCGTAGTCGGCGAGGTCGACCCGGGCGAACGTGGTGTCGACGACGCCGATCCTCTTCACGGCTTGAGCTCCCGCGAGGTCCGTTCGACGATCCGCTCGACGATCCGTCGGGTCGCGAGGTCGTCGTGCGGACGCTGGGGGATGCGGACTACCTTGAGCGGGACGCCGCGACGGGCGCACTCCCGCTCGACCTCCTGCTCGTTCCAGACCTGGTTGTAGCCGAGCGCGATGATCGAGGGGTGTTCGCGCACGACGGTCTCGTAGATGTCGGTGGTCGAGCCGAGGACCGCGCGATCGACCGGTTTCAGGGCCTCGACCATCTCCCGGCGCAGCTGCTCGGGGACGTACGGCTCGTGCTTCAGCCGACGGGCGGTCTGGTCCCGGGCGATCACGACGACGAGCTCGTCCCCGAGCTTCTTCGCCTCGGTCAGGAAGTAGAGGTGTCCAGGGTGGAGGAGGTCGAAGACCCCCGTTGCCATCACGCGGACGACCATGTCCGCCACGCTTCGACGATCGCCCGACCCTCGAGGAACGGCCAGCCGTGAGCCTTGGCGTACCGCTGGGCCGCTTCGGGGTCGCGGGCCCCACCGGAGTCTCCTAGCATCTCGCAGACGGTCGCGGACTCGGAAAGCCCCGCCATCCGAGCGAGCGAGATGGCCAGCTCCGTATGGCCCTTTCGCTCGGCGACCAGGCGTGGGGCGCTGTAGAGCAGAGGGACGTGCCCGGGGGAGACGAACGAGCTCTGGAAGCGGGTGTCGAGCGCGCGGTCGCTGAGCGACGGCGCCTCGGCGGCGAGCTCCCCCAGGGCCCGGATCGTCAGCGCCCGGTCGTTGTCCGGGATACCGGTGAACGTCTGCCGGTGGCTGATCGAGAGGCCGAAGGCGCTGCGCGCATCGTAGCGCGGGCGCTCCACGAGGCCCGCGACCATCGGGAACTCCCGGGCCGCGAGGGCGAGGAGCTCCGAATAGAACGGCAGGTCGAGTCGGCGCCGCAGCTCATCCGAGAGGGCCGTGCAGATGAGCCCGCCCGCGTCGACCCGAAGGAGCCGCACGAGCTCGGGCGTCATCTTCTCGGAAAGGACGACCATGTCGGTCTCCCCCTCCCGATCCGCGGCGTCGAAGATCAGGACCGGTTCTCCCCGGACGAGAGAACGCGCCGCTTCCGCCAGCTCGGAGGGCACGGGCCGGAGCGCTTCCACCTGCAGCATCGCCGAGGGCCAGACGACAGCAGCTAATAAACAAGGCGTAACTACTCAAAAAAGGGTTGATAGCCCGACAGGCAGGAGACGACCGCGAAAGACCCAGCGGATCGACCACGACCCTGGCACCGACCCGAAGGTCGGCGTTTAGGAGGTGATCCATCTGCAGGTTCCCCTACAGATACCTTGTTACGACTTAGTCCCCCTTGCTGAACCGAAGTTCGAGCGACCCAAATGAGTCACCCTCACTCCGACCCAACTCGGATGACTTGACGGGCGGTGTGTGCAAAGAGCAGGGGCACATTCACCGCGGGATGTTGACCCGCGATTACTACGGAATCCATTTTCATGAGGGCGAGTTACAGCCCTCAATCCAGACTACGATGGGGTTTGAGGATTGCCTTCCCCTTTCGGGGTCGGATCCCATTGTCCCCACCTTTGTAGCGCGCGTGTTGCCCGGGAGATTCGGGGCATACGGACCTACCGTAGACCTCTCCTTCCTCTGCCTTAGCGGCAGCGA